>CAYVDZ010001138.1:0-1937 GCA_964450575.1 uncultured Opitutus sp. | reverse complement strand
CGCTCCAGCCTGGCTGCAGGACGAATTACGTGAGACCCGCGTGACAATCCCTCAATCCAATCCGGATCTGCGTTCGCTCAATCTCAGCACCGCCGCCGGGGTCGCCTGTTTCGAGGCTATGCGTCAGCTTACGCATCGGCCGCTGGGTGCTGATACCGGCATTCCTGTCGGTTAATTCAGGGGAGTCGGAGCAGCGGAAACGTCAGGACGAATGGAAAGGCGCCGGGATTACCTGGCAAACCGGCCGAAGGGGAACGCTCCAAATGGCGTGGGTCTAAAGAGTGCCTATGCCGGTCCGATCGTCGAAACGTTCCGCTCCTGCCCGCGTGCGCGCCGCCGCAGCCGGGACGCGTCGCAAGGCCAGGCCGGCGCGTCGGCGCAACGCCGAGCCGGCGACGTTTATCCCTCCGATGAAGGCTTTGAGGGTTGAGGCGGTGCCATCGGGTCGGTGGCGACTTGAAATCAAACTGGATGGTTATCGGGCAATCGCGGTGCTGAACCAAGGCAAGGTGGAACTCTGGTCCCGCAACCGGAAACCACTCGATGACTACCCGGAAGTCCGGACCGCGCTGGAAAACCTACCGTGCACCACCGCGGTGCTCGACGGCGAAATCGTTGCGTTGGACGAATCCGGGAGATCGCGGTTTCAGTTGTTACAGAGTCGCAGGCTACCGGGAACGCGCCCGACGATTGTCTATTACGTGTTCGATTTGCTCGAGCTCGACGGACGCTCCTGGCTCGAGACGCCCATCGAAGAACGGCAGGCGGCGTTGGCCAAACTCGTTGGGAAAAAAGTCGACACGATTCGTGTCTCTCCCGTGTTTGAGGCCGAACCGGCGGCCTTCCTCGAAGCCGCGCGCCAACAGGGACTCGAAGGTATCATCGCGAAAGCGGCGGGTTCGCCTTACGAGCCGGACCGGCGATCCGGGACTTGGCTGAAGTGCAAGGTGCATGGCGAACAGGAGTTCGTCATTGGCGGCTTCACCCTGCCGAAGAATAGCCGCTCCTATTTCGGCGCTCTGCTCATTGGTTACTATGAAGGCAAACAACTCCGTTATGCCGGAAAGGTGGGCAGCGGTTTCGATTATGCGCGGCTGCAGTCGCTCCATGCGGAACTGCAGCGGCGACGCATCGGGACTTGCCCGTTCCCCGATCTCCCGCCAACCCGGCGCTCGCGCTTCGGCACCGGCATGACGGCGAGTGCGATGCGGGGCGTGACGTGGGTGCGCCCGGAGCTGGTGGCGCAAGTGCGATTCACCGAGTGGACGGAAGATGGCCTGCTTCGGCATCCGGTGTTTCTTGGTTTGCGCACGGACAAAGCGGCCCGCGAGACGGTGCGGGAGCGTATCGTAGCACCGGATACTCCGTGAGGTTCGCATGGAAGCATTAATCATCGTTGATCTGCAGAAAGCCTTTCCGCCGCCCCGGTCCTTTGTGGAACGGGTCCGACGTTATTTGCGCCGGTTTCGCCGGCGGATTTTTACGCGATTCGTGAATCCGGAAGGTTCGTTGTTTCGGACGAAGCTGAAGTAACATTCGTGTGCGCCGGGCACCTCCGATTTGGAGCTGTTACTTACTCCGGGGAAGAACGATTTGGTATTGTCGAAACCAGGCTACGGGCTTTCGCCGGCGGCCATTCGAAAGATCCGCGCGACCGGCGTGAAGCGTGTCACGGTCTGCGGTGTGGATACTGATGCGTGCGTGCTGGGCGTGATGTTTTCGCTCTTCGACGCGGGCATTGAGTGCCAGGTGAAGCAGGGACTCTGTTGGAGCTCGTCAGGCCTACAACGTGAAGCCATGGCGATCATCGAGGAGCAGTTCGCCACGCCGAAGAACCGTCGCTGAATAGTATTTAGTCCGTGGTTAGCGGTGATCACGCCGAAGATCTTGGCGCCACCTGTGACCGGCTTGGTTATATCCAGCCGGATTCCCCCCCC
>CAYVDZ010001137.1:0-1940 GCA_964450575.1 uncultured Opitutus sp. | reverse complement strand
CCACCTCACCTTTTATCGAGGCCTGTCCGGGATCGACTCCGCACTCTTCGGCTGCCTGGCTGGACTACTTCTCTGCGGGCGTTCCCGCCCGGGACTGTTTACGGGGGCGGTCGCCCTCGCCGGATTCGGGGTCAAATGCTGGGCTGAAATGCGGTCGGGTGCGCCGATCTTTGCGGCGGCCGGCAGTTATGAAACGGTTCCGCTCGCCCACCTCACGGGCTTGATCGTCGGCGTTACAGTCGCATGCGTGCCACTGAGCCCGCACGCCGAAACGGCGGGTGCCGTCACTGCTTCCCGTTACCGCGGATCCGATTTATAAACTCCGCTGCCTTCTCCGTCAGCCCGCTCTTTTCCAACGCGAGCGACGCGATCGCGTCACTAAACTCCGTCGCATCCGGACTCCCCACAGTTCCCCGGACTTTCACCGGGATGGTACAGGCCGCGTAACCAAGGTCATCGGCCTTCGCTTCGAGCAACCCCAGGTAACGCAGAAGTTCACCATTCCGTCCGCGAGCCCTCAGAACAAAATCAAACTCCAGGGTGTCGTCCGCCCACGAGGTTTCCGGTGTATGCGTCGCCACGCCACCGCCGGTCAACCGCAACTCCGGTGAGATCACCGTAAACTCCCGCACCGTCGTATTCATCGCCTGATCGCGGACGAGGCGGGCATGGAGTTGATCGAATTTGATCGCGCTCAAACCGCGGGCCAGCTCGGCCACCGCATCGGCCTTGTTTGCAATATCGAGATAGTCCCGTCGTCCGGTCAGCGCGCTCAGAGCGGCGCCCGCCGAAGTAATGAAAGCGGCGATACGGCTGGACGTTTCGACGAGAGTGTTGGCGTCGATGGGCAGGCCCCGGAAGATGCCTCCTTTGCTGGTGAGTTGAAACTCCCCTCCGAGCCGGCCCGGGAGAGCTTCCAACTCGCTCGCCCTGCCGGTGAGTTTACCCGCGACTTCAAAGTTGCCCTCGATCATCGGCGGTTGGCCGCCGCTCATCCCGCGAAGCAAGGGTCCCGGGTCGAACTCGCTTAACTTCAGGTCGGCGGTGAGGAGATACCGCTGCGTTGCCGTCGAATCAAAGGCCAGCTCCCCACTCACTGCGACCTGTCCGCCAACGCCGGCTCGTGCCTGTCCCGCTTCGAGCTTCACCTTACCCGCCTCAAGGCGGATGCGCCCGCGCACGTCATTCAGGTCAAACGTATCCGTAATGATGACACGCTTGAGCTGCAGGGCGAGCGCACCATGCCAGCCGGCCCACGGCGGTCCATCCGCCGCCGGCAGGTTGCCCGCGATCGCCGCAGGATTACCTGGTATCAGCGCAGCCAATACCTTGGCGTCATCGAACACCAGTTGCGGGCTGGTGATCCGGCCCTGCAAGGCCCGGGAACCGTTTTTCAGCGCTCCAAACGTTCCGACCAACGTGACTTCGGACCGCCGACCGTCTTGCTCGAGCACCATGGGGGCGTTCATGGTGATCTCCCCGTCCGCCGCGATATCCGCGCGAAGATCCGTCGTGATCGAGGGAAACCGCTGCGTGACGCCTTCCACGTTGGCGACCAGATCGCGCAACGCCACTTGAGCCTGGATCTCCGTCTTGTCCGCAACGGTCGCCACAAACTCGATGGAACCATTCGCGCCGGTTAATGCGGGATCCTGACTCCCTTCGGCGAGGTGAAGCAGAGCGGCCAGGTTACCGGACACCTTGCCGGCTGCTTTCAACGCTTGATCGCGGCCCCGGAGTTGTCCGGCTTTGGCGTCAAGCAAGAGGAGTGGCGTGGCCCCGCTGCGAGCATTGAGCCCGGTGAACTCAGCCTGCCAGCCCAGCGGAGTATAATCCGCACTGGCGTTGAAGGTAATGGTGAGGTCGCGCCACTCCGGCCGGCCGGCCGGAACAAAGGACAGTCCCTCGGCGGTGAGCGGCGCGCGCGAGCGGAGCGCGAT
>CAYVDZ010001136.1:0-1941 GCA_964450575.1 uncultured Opitutus sp. | reverse complement strand
CGAGATAGCCGGGAATGTCAGTTCCGGCCGGACAGGCCGCCTGGCAGGGAATGTTTTTCTCCAGCCAATCGAGGTCCTGTGGCGCGCTGCTTTCGCCCTGCGGGATAGTCAGGGCGGTCGCAGTCTTGAAATCGTATGACAATGTTTTCACTCCTAAGATTGGAACGTCAACGCGTAGGTCCTGAGCATTCTCTAGCGCGCATACACGCCAGTGCCCCGCTCGGGATAGCTTTCGTACACATGTTCGAATACTGCCGAGCACTTTTTCTGGTACAGCGCTGGCGTATAGGCACGCGGGAGGCCGGAGTCCAACGCGTCCTCGATGGCCAGCTTCGCGTCGGTGGGCATCAAATCCACGGCGATTGCGCCAACCTTCCAGCGACAGATCGGTGCGCCTGGAGACGTGTCGTGCTTGAATCTTTCGAGTCTTTCACGCCGGCGACGCAGCGATTGATAGATGGCCTCAGGAGAAGACGCCAGACGCCTTTGCAGGATGGTCAAGGCAAACCCAACGGTGCCGGCGCGCTTGTCGTTTTCCAGGGCTTCGGCGCGGTCGAATTCGTCTCGAACATAATCCGTAACACTCTTGTAGAGATTTGCCTCTTCGTTCGATAACTTGTACGGCACGGTATAGGCGATGCGCTCGGGGAACAGCGGCGTGCCATCGAACTTGAGCAGGCTCTCCTTTACCATCCGCCGCATCAAGTCCGAAACATCCGCCACATGCACCCCATCGCGGAAACGGCCCTCGAACCGATCTCCGTCGAGTAGCGCCATGAAGAGCTGGAAGTCGGCTTCCTTGCCGTTGTGTGGCGTCGCCGACATGAGCAGAAAGTGGCGAGTGAGCGTCGAGAGCAACTGTCCGAGACGGTAGCGCTTGGTGTATTTGGTTTCACCGCCGAATACCGTGGCGGACATCTTGTGCGCTTCGTCGCACACCACGAGGTCCCAGCGGCAATCGGGTGTCTGGAGTTTCAGTTGCACGTCTTCATTGCGTGAGAGCTTGTCGAGGCGAGCAATGACAAGGTTGGTCTCGAGGAACCAGTTGCCTGTTCGCGCCGCCTCGAGCTTGTCGTTGGTGAGAATCTCGAACGGCAAATGGAAGCGGCGATAGAGTTCGTCCTGCCACTGCTCGGCAAGGCTGCCGGGGCAGACGATCAAGCAGCGCTGCAGGTCGCCGCGAGCGATCAATTCCTTGATAAGCAGGCCGGCCATGATGGTTTTGCCGGCGCCGGGGTCGTCGGCGAGCAGGAAGCGCAACGGCTGGCGCGGAAGCATCTGCTCATAGACTGCGGTGATCTGGTGTGGCAGTGGATCGACGATGGACGTATGGACTGCCAGGACCGGATCGAATAAATGGGCGAGGCGAATTCGCTGCGCTTCCGAGACCAGGCGGAACAGCGCCCCGTCTCCATCGAAACTCCATGGACGGCCAACCTCGACGATTTCAAGTCGGGCCTCGTCGTGGCGATAGAGGAGTTCATTCGCCACTCTGCCCACGGGGGTTTTGTAGGTAAGCTCCAGAGCTTCCGAGCCGTACCATTGAACTGAAACGATCGTAACCAGGGAATCCGGAAGGACCCCACGTACAGATGCATTAACCTTCAGATCTTCAAGTTTGCTCATGGCACTATTGTGATGGCACTTCCCCGGACCCAGTCAGTTGAGCTTTAGATCTCGGTGTCCGTCATACCACTGAGAGAAAATGAGTTTCAAGGCCTCGGGCGCGCCCACTTTGCTTTCTTGGAATTGGGATCCATTATTAGTCGTTCCCACCAAAGATCTCCCGAACGGACAGCCTTCCCTTTGATCGGCTCCCATTTGAAAGTCGATCCATTTTTCCGGGCTTCAGCCGCAGCCCTTCTCTCAGTAGCGCCTTCCCTGGATGTAAATTCCCATGCGTAACCGCCGCGCCTGACGTGCGATTTGAAATCAGCCCAG
>CAYVDZ010001135.1:1670-1946 GCA_964450575.1 uncultured Opitutus sp. | reverse complement strand
AGATCATCGAGGGAAACTTTTTTCTATGCTTCACACAAATATCCTCGCTTGAGAACATCCACAAACTCGTTAAGAAGATCGACGGGTACATTTGGTTTCTCGGCAGTCCGGTCAAATCGCATCTTCTAGGCTTGTTCTTGATTTCTGATCTTCGGGGAATTGTTGTTAAAGGGCTGACGGGGGATTTGCGCCTAGCCTGCGAAATCATCAACCAGTACCTTCCTCATCAGGTAGCCCGCCAGGAACTCATCTATGAGTGCCAAGACGCCCTAATAG
>CAYVDZ010001135.1:0-1660 GCA_964450575.1 uncultured Opitutus sp. | reverse complement strand
CCGTTTTCGTCACGTCCCATCGTTTGAAATCAGTTTCGATGCACGGACGCGACATAAGTTGACGTGTCAGCCGGATAGTATTCCGGCCATGTCATTCCCCTTGCGTGTTGCGGGTTTGGAGGAACGAAATCGCCTTCTCGAGAATCCTCATCTGCTGAAATCCGGCCGATAACGTAAACAACGCCCGCACATCAACAACGTGAAATTGCAGTCATGAGCTTCCGTCGCATGAGAGAGAATCTGGAACAGGCATTTGCCAGTCACGTGGCGAATGTCCAATCCCGACAGAGCCGTCTCGATCCGGATCGCAAGCTATCCATACCAGTTCTGGAGGGTCCTTCCGGCATCGGGAAAACCTCCTGCGTCGAGGAATTCGCTCGTGAAAAAGGGTTCCAGCTCATCCAATTGGACTGCTCCTATGAACCGGCCAATTTCCTGGCTTTTCGTATCAACAATGCCATCAACGAAATCCGGAGCGGCCAGATCACGGGATGCGTACTGCTCGTTAACTATATCCACGAGATCGACGGCGAATGGCGTGAGTTGTTCGATCAGTACCGCCACAACAGGCTGTCCTTCGAAGTAGACGTCGTATCAGACGGCGAGAAAGGCAAACGCGTCGTAGTTTTCGACCAGATTCCGGCGCAAGTATTTGTGGTTGGAGAAAGCCGTCCCGATAATTGATCTTGTGCGTCAACGTCGATGATTCGACCGGAGAAAAGCAGACTTGCGCGACATTGCGCCATGGAACGCTCCTACCCGCCGGTAAAACAGAATCATGCGTAAAGAGCTCGATGATCTTCTTTGCCGGCGCTATCCGGAAATGTTCGCTAAGCGCAGCCTGCCCGATAGCGAGAACTGCATGGGCCGTGGATTCGAGTGCGGAGACGGCTGGTTCGGGTTGATTGATAGCCTATGCGGGACGATCCAGTGCTGGGTCAATCAAGGCAACATGCCGCCCGTACATGTCACCCAAGTCAAGGAGAAACTCCCGGCACGGGAACGCGACTATTCCTGGCATGCCCTACGCGCGCAGCAGGCGAACCTTCACGCCGAAGCGCGCCGCGGCCCGGGCAAGTTGCTTGTCCGCGGTGCACAAGAGTTCGCGGTTCGATGCCGCGATGGCAAGGTGGAGGGCATCGAGCGTGGAGAGCGGCGCCTCGCGCGAGCGCAGCAGCCTGGCCGCTTCGACGAATGTTTCCGCGACGACGGGCATCCGCCTGTAGCTGCGTTCGGCAACGTGGGCATCGAAGGCCCGCAGCACCATCGCGCCGTGTGCCGCGGATAGCGTCCCTTCGCGCAAGCGGCGGGCGACAACAGACGCGAACTCAACCTCGGTCAGATCCGAGATCGCGGGCGCAGCGGTGCCAACTGCCGCGGCCGCTGCGGCGGAGAGCGCCTCTGGAATGTACAGCGCCCCCAGCACGGAAGTGTCCAGGTATAAGTTCAGTACCGGGACTTGCGGCGCTCCTCGATGACGAGCTGGCTGGTGGGCTTGCCCTTGACCTTGATACCCGCCCTGAAAGCGGCCAGGTCGGGCAGTCCGCGTGTCGCGGCGCCGACCGGCCTGAGTTCCGCGGCGGCATGTAACAATAACAACCACCCGAATTTTTCCTGCCGCCCCCTCCAGCATGGCTGCCCAGCCCGACTTGTTCGCCGA
>CAYVDZ010001134.1:0-1946 GCA_964450575.1 uncultured Opitutus sp. | reverse complement strand
AAGATCCCATTCAACCCCGTTGCCCGACTGCTGAGCATCGCTCTCCTCGTGTCCCCGTTCGGTGCCTTTGCGGCTTCGGCGCCGGACGAGGTGAAGGTCGTCACTCCCGTTCGCGGCGAGATCCATCGGTTCGTCACCTTGCCGGGCACGCTGCGGCCGAACCAACAGGTGACGCTGCACGCGAAGGTCGCGGGTTATTTGAAGTCCATCGAGGTGGACAAAGGCGATACCGTCAAAGCGGGGCAGTTGCTCGCTGAAATCGAGATGCCTGAGATCCTGGCGGAGCGGGCTCGCTACGATGCCGAATTGAAGATCGCGACCTTGGAGTCGGAACGTCTCAACGCGGCGCGGGCCAAAGCTCCTGATCTGATCACCCCGCAGTCGACGGATACCGCGGACGCCCGTCTCGCGAAGGCGAAGGCGGCGCTGGTGCATCACGAGGCGATGCTCCGCTTCAGCCAGATTTCCGCGCCGTTTGCCGGCGTCGTGACGATGCGCTATGTCGATCCCGGTGCGTTCGTGCCGGCGGCCACTGCCAGTTCGAATCCCACCGCGGCCGCGATTGTCACGGTGATGGATTATTCCACGATCCGGGTCCGCGTGGGAGTTCCGGAAATCGAGTCGGCCCGCGTTACCGCCGGCCAGCCGGTGGTCGTGACCACGGATGCACTCCCCGGTCGGACCTTCCGCGGTGAAGTCAGCCGTCACACCGGTGCATTGGACGAGGCGACGCGTACACTCCTGGTTGAGGCCGATCTGCCCAACAAGGATCTCACCTTGCGTCCTGGCATGTATGTAAGCGTGCGCATCGGAGTCGAACGCCACACGGGCGCGTTGCTCGTACCGGCGGCGGCGCTGATCCGCGAGAAAGCGGCGGGTTTCCTTTTCACGCTCGTCGACGGCAAAGCGGTGCGGGTACCGGTTAAGTACAGCTTCATGGATGGCACGAACGTCGAGATCCTCGAAGGCATTGCTGAGAACACGCGGGTCCTCATCCCAGGAAAAGCGCCTCTGGTCGCCGGCCAGATGGTTTCCGCTGTGGAGGCCCGATGAAACGCACTTATTGCTTCATTGCTCGTTGCGTGGTGCTCGCCGGGTTGGTCGGAACCTTGGCGGCGGCGGATCGCGAGCCATCGCCGCCGGGCGGGGTGATCGACCTGCCGACCGCGCTGCGGCTCGCGGGCGCCAATAATATTGAAGTTGAGATCGCCCGGGCCCGCTTGGCCGAAGCGCAAGCCGCGAACGATTCCGCGCGGGCGCGTTACTTTCCGTGGATTTCGCCCTCGATCGTCGTGCGCCGGCACGAAGGGAATGTTCAAGCCGTCGAAGGACGGGTGTTCGACGCGGACAAACAGTCGCTATCCGCAGGCATTGCGCTCAACGCGCAGCTCGATCTGGGTGAAACATATTATCAAAACCTCGTCGCGCGCCAAGCGGTGCGTTCGAGCGAGGCCGCCCTCGCGGGCCGGCAGCGGGAGATGACGTTCCGCGCGGCGACCGCCTATTTTGAACTCGCACGGGCGCGGGCCGGAGTGATTGCGACCGAGGAAGCGTTGCGGATCACGAATCGTCACGCTGAACAGATCGCGGTGACGGCTGAGGCTGGATTGACTTTTCAAGGTGACGCAGCCCGGGTCCGGGCGGCGCGTGAACGCGCGGAGCTGGCCTCAATGCGCAGCCGGACGGAACAGCGGGTGGCGGCGGCGCGTTTGGCCGAGGTCCTGCGCTTGGATCCGGTGATTGAACTCGTGCCGGTCGACAGTGACCTGGCGCCGTTGTCAGTGGCGACCGCCGGAGACGACGTCGGCAGTCTCATCAGCCGGGCACTGGCGGCTCGACCCGAATTGGACGAAACGGCGGCCCGGTTGGAGGCCGCGCGGGCGGTGCGGCGTGGTGCGACGGTGGCGCCGTTGGTGCCGACCGTGGGGGCGCAGGCCGTGTTGGGT
>CAYVDZ010001133.1:0-1947 GCA_964450575.1 uncultured Opitutus sp. | reverse complement strand
AATCTACCCATCCTTGCGACGGCGGTCGCCCCGTGGACGCCTGATTATTGCTTCGCTGCTGACGTATTCCGGCCTCAGGTAAAGTGGCGGCCGACGATGCCACCTGCCCGGAAATATTTGTCCAGATCCTGGGCGTTGGCCGCGCGCTCAGGGAGGCCTGAGCGGACCGCTGCCACTTCGACGGCGCGTTCCACAAGATGCTGTTCCGCGTCAGCGAAGATACTTTTCCCCTGTGGTCGCTTCCGCCCTTTCAGGATAAGGGAGAAGAGTCCTTCGCCACTTTCGATGCCAACCTTCCCGCGGAGTGGAAAACCCGGCTTTAGCTGCCGGAAATCGCGCCGGAACCATCCCTGAACCCGGACTCCACAAACATGCTGTCCATCCCGACAATGTTTCCACCTCTCGCCATAATGACCGGCCTGGATTACGTCATCGTCGTCGCTTACTTCCTCCGCATCACTGCGCTCGGCGCGATGTTCATGCGCGGGCAGATGACCACTCGTGATTATTTTGTCGCCGGTCGCAGCCTCGGCTGGTTGCCGGTCGGCATCAGCGTGATGGCGACGAATTTCTCCGCCAGCTCGCTGATCGGATCGCCGGGCTATGTCGTCACGCATGACCTCATCATGATAACCCGGACCATTTGCTTCTTCTTTGCGATTCCATTGAGCATCTGGCTCTTCCTCCGATTTTACCACCGCCTCGATGTCACCTCGGTCTACGAATATATCGGCAAACGGTTCGACGGGCGGATGCGCTTTATCTCGTCCGGCATCTTTTTATTGTTGCGCGGCAGTTGGATGGCCACGGCGCAATACGCCACCGGTCTGGCGCTGACCCAGGTGCTCGGGCTGGATCTGTGGGTCTGCGTGGTGATTGTCGGCACGCTGACCACAATCTACTCCGCGCTCGGCGGCATCAAGGCCGTGATCTGGACCGATGTTGTGCAGGCGGCGTTGATGCTGGGGGCGATGTTCGTGACCATAGGCGTCTGCATTGCAAGGGTGCCGGATGGCGCCGCAGGCATCTGGGAACTGGCCGACACGGGCGGCAAGTTGCGTATCGTGGATTTTTCGTGGAGCTTCTTCCAACCGACGACACAGAGCATGTTAATCGGGGCCACCTTTAGCATCTTAGCGAGTTACGGCGTGGACCAGGTGATCGTGCAGCGCTACTTCACTACCAAAGACTATAAGACGCTCGTCCGCTCCGCCTATGCGGGTATGTTGTTCACGCTGCCGGTGATCATCCTCACTTTCGCCATTGGCGTCTGCATCTACAGCTATTACATGGCTTTCCCGACCCGGCTGCCGGAGGGATTGATCGGAGACCAGTGGTTCCCCACCTTTATTGTTCGGGAATTGCCCGCAGGCATCACGGGTATCATTATCGCCGGCTTGCTGGCCGCGACCATGTCCAGCGCCGATAGCGGGGTGAACAGCCTCACCACGGTCTTTATCGTCGACCTTTACCGTCCTTGGCGGGACGCCCGCGCGGCGCGCGCAGGGCTTAGGCAAGTGGCGGACCCGGCCCGGACCGACCAGGGCGAACTGCGGATGGCCCGTTGGTTGAGCTTCGGTTTCGGCGGTGCGGCGACCGTGGGAGCGATGTTCGTCGGAAACATCGGCACGGTTTTGGAGATATCCAACAAGCTCAACGGCGTGATCGGCGGCGTGCTGCTTGGCATCTTCCTTGCGGCCGTGCTGAGCCGGCGCACCAACGCGTCGGGCGTTCTCCTCGGCGCGGCAGTCGGCGCCGCGGTGATCGTTTACACCTCGTTCTTCACGGGGGTGTATTTCATGTGGTTCGGCGTGATCGGATGCCTGACGACGTTCTTTGCCACCCAGCTGGCGAGCCGGTTCTTTGCTGCGCCGGACCTCGCGCACCTCGAGGGACTCACCATCATTGGTTCCAAGCGGAAAGACGGTCAGTCGCACGGCATTTAAC
>CAYVDZ010001132.1:0-1954 GCA_964450575.1 uncultured Opitutus sp. | reverse complement strand
AGCAGATACAGCGACAGAAGGTACACAGAATGGCGTGGCTGAGTCTCATGGAAAGACGAACGGGCACGCGCCGAAGGCGAAATCGCGGCGATCCAAGCGGGCACGCGCTCGGTAGGACGGCCTTCCCAGGCCAGGGCTTTTAACATCTTGGTCAGCGTGTTTTTAGTAGCTTGGCGGTCGATACGTGAGTTCCCGCTCGGCATCGCTTGCGAGTGGGAGGAGTCTTCTTGGGGCCGCGCTTGCTTTTCCGATAAGACTTAACATCGACGTGGCGGCTCACCCGACGCAGGAATGGGGCGAGGTCGCTCGATGTGTTAGGCACCAGTCGGCGCCACTCCCGTTCGTCGATCGCAGTCAGCATGCCGTCCATTGGGCGGACGACATCCACTGCGAGTTGGTACTGACTCATCTCCTGGACGTCGGTCGCGTCGTGTTCGGCCATGAGCGCAGCCAACAGCACCTGACGACAGTTGTAGGACGCCATGGCCATGCAGAACAACAACAGCGCGCAGCGCGGATGGCAATTCGACGCCATCTCGCAGTTCAGTGTCATCGTCAACAGGTAAAACGCGTTTTCAATTTCCCAGCGTTGTCGATAGAGATCCGCCAATTCGCAGCCGTCGGCATCCTCGACCGGCACGTTGCAGAGCAGGTGGAGTTCCTGATCCCCGTTGCGAGTTGGTTCGTCGAGGCAGACCGTGATGCGACGGAGCACGAGGGTCTGGCCGTCCGCCTCGATTTCCATGCGTTGCTCGTACGCCAAGCCCGTGCTGGTACGACCAATCAAGCGGCGTTTTCCCAGCAGTTTTCCTTGCAAGCGGCCATGTTGGCGAATTAGAAAAAACCCCAATTGGCCAGCCAGCTTCAGCATAAACGCGACGATGCAAAAATGGCGATCGGCGATAATCAAATCGCGCGGGCGCAAATCCACCAGCGCCCGATCTAGCACCGATGACTCCTGCGCGTGGGCGTCTTCCAGTAGGTACGCACGATCGAAGAGCTGCGTTTGATGATCGAACCTCGCCACCGTCGTGCCCGGCAACGGAGCAGCGCACAGCCCGCGCGTCTCCGGCAATCGTTTTTCCGTTTTCTGCAGATGATTGCCATCCAGCGAAAAGCAGCGATAGCCCGGCAACACCTTCCGCTTGCGAAAGCGGAGCCGCTTCATCAATTCGCCGGCCTGCTCCGCGCTATAGGTCACCACCCCTTCCGAAATGGCAGGCTCGGTGCGGTTCACCTTGCCATAGTAAGCTTCCTTCGTGACCTGCAGTTCCTCTTGGAACTTGTGGTAGGCTTGATTCCGGTTCTTGATGGTCCCCAGCGCGATCTCCGCCATCGAGCGGGCGACGACGGAGAACTTAATGGTGTCCTCATACTGCCGGCCGCGCTGCTCCTGAAAGATGTCGTCCAATCGCTGATCGAACAGAACATCCACGATGCCGCGAGTCATCACTGCTAGCGGATGCTCAAGAACAAACCGTTCCAACGTGGCCTTCCCTGACATGGCAATTGCTCCTTGCAATCGAAAAACGTGCGATTGCAAGGGAATACCAAGTTTCGCAAGATGTTAAAAGCCCTGGGCTAGGAAGCCCGTCCTACGGCGGAGCTGCAACCAATAGCTCGCGGCAAAGATGAAAACGCAAAAGGTATACAATATTCGCGCGGAGGCACCTCGCGGGCTAAACTGGGCGGCTGAGAAAGTCCCGCCTTGGCGATTCCTCCCGCCTTTTTCCAATTGGATAACGAACGAGCATGAACACATTCACGATTCCCGTGCTTTCCGCCATCGCTTTGACTGCGATCTGTTGGGGCGTCTACGGCCCGCTCCTCTTTCTCAGCGGCGAGGCGATGCACCATGCCCGCTTCAAAGCCTTCACCCTGGTGGGACTCGCCTATCTGGTGCTGGCGGTGATCCTGCCTCTGATCCTGATCTACGGATTCAATATCTATGGCG
>CAYVDZ010001131.1:0-1955 GCA_964450575.1 uncultured Opitutus sp. | reverse complement strand
GTTTCAAAAGCTCGTCGACGCTTTTTCCCAGCGACGTCAGGTAGTCTGCGATGCTCCAGGCCACTTTTTGGCCGTTCGCGGTGAGTTCGATTCCGCTGATCAGGTCCGGCGCGGTTTCGAAACGCAGGTGCGCGTCGATCGAGAAGGCTTCGTTGATCGAATTCTGCACCGTGGCCTGTTCTTCTGCCGACAGCTCGAACGTAGTACGCACGATCGTTGGCACCGTCGTGCTTTTGAGCGCGGCCTCAAACGTCTTCCTGGCGTCCGGATCCATTTCACGGAGGCGAACCGCGAACCGGGCCACCATGCGCTCCTCCAGTCCGGCGGAGGCGAGGTCGGTGAGTGTTTTGCGCGTAATGGAAAATACCTCCTGCTGGGTGCGTCGGGCAAGCGTCTGCGCCATCGTCGCGGCCTCGCGGCGCAGGTTCTCCTGTCGTTTCGCGCTGAGTTCATCAGTACTTTTCCGCGCATCGTCGAGCAGACGCTGGCGTTCGGTACTCGCTTCGTCCGTCGCCTTTTGCAGCAACCCGGCGCGCTCTTGATCGAAGGCCGCGTTCTTTTTCTGAAAGTCGTCTCGCTCCGAGGCGGCCTCGGCTTTTTTTGCGGCCGCATCGGCCAGTTCGGCCGCGATCTTTTTTTCCCGACCGTCGATCGCGTTCAAGACGGGCTGATAAAGAAAACGCTTCATCAGCCATACCAGAATGAGGAAATTGAACACCTGCGCCCCGACGGTGAACCAGTCGATAAGCATCGGATTATTTGGCCGCCGCTTCGACCGCTCCGGTGATCACGTGATTCCAAAACGGATTCGCGAAGATCAGGATCATCGAGACCACGAAGCAGTAGATCGCGGTGGACTCGATCATCGCCAGGCCGACGAAGAGCGTGCGCGTGATGGTGGCGGAGGCGTCCGGCTGCTGGGCGAGCGCCGTGAGGGCGGCGGCGACGGAACGGCCCTCGCCGAGTGCCGGCGCGATGCAGCCGATACTGGTGGCAAAGCCAGCCGTGGTGATCGAGGCGACGGCTATGAGAGACATGTTATCCATAGAATTTCCTGGGTTGAATTGAAGAGCAGTGGTTTCAGGCGGCGGGAACAGGCTCCGTCCTGGCGGCGGGCTTGGTCGTGCGCGTGGCAGCCGCTATATAAACCGCGGCGAGAATGGTAAAGATATAGGCTTGCACCATGCCGGTCAGGAGGCCGAGCAACGTCATCACGATCGGAAAGAAGAAGGGTGTGATCGTGAGCAGGATCGCGATGATCATCGCTCCACTCATCATGTTGCCAAACAGGCGCACCGCGAGAGCGAGTGTGCGCGACACTTCGCTGATGACATTAAACGGCAGCATGATGAACGTCGGCTTCACGTAGGACTTGAGGTAGCCCCCGATCCCCCGTTCCCCGATGCCGAACAGCGGCACGGCCACAAACACACACAGCGCAAGCGCCGCCGTCGTCGAGAGAGAGGCCGTCGGCGGCTCGTAACCGGGAATGACCGTGCAAAGTGCGGACGCCGCGACGAAAAGAAAAATCGTGCCGAGAAACCCGAGGTATTTCTTCGGGCTTTTCAGTCCCACTTCTTCAATCTGGGTCGTGATGGCGGTGACGACGATCTCGAGCAGGTTCTGCCAGCGGGATCGTTGGTGTTCGGTGGTAAGATTGCGGGTGATGAGTTTTGCCCCAACCGCCAGCACGAGCATCAGGCCCCACGTAAAAACAATCGTGGCGTTGAGCGTGATGAATCCGTGCTCCCAGAAAATCAACTGGTCGGGGCTAAGGCGCATAGTGAGTCTCCGGTTTCCGCCGCGTCAGATTTGGTGGTCCTGGAGCTTTCCGAAGGTAGTCTCGAGAGCGGCCTTCAATTTTTCCGCCGCGCCGGTGATAGCCTCCTCCAATTCACCGGCTTGATGCGTGACCGCAATCGGTTGCAGCCCGGCCGGCCGGGCTTCCATTACAC
>CAYVDZ010001130.1:0-1962 GCA_964450575.1 uncultured Opitutus sp. | reverse complement strand
TGGCCGTTTCGGTCGCGGCGCTCCACCAAGAGAACGGCGGCTGGCGGCAATTCGACTTTCAAGACAAGGAACGCATCTTCGCAGCAGTTACGGCTCGGCCGTTCCGCACCTTGACGCTGAAGGCGATGGGCGAAACCGGCCGTGATACGAGTGCCGTGATGAAGACGATGCCACCCAGCGAAGAGATGCTCGCCTGGTACGACAACCGGGAAGTCCGCGGCGTCACTGCCGTGACGGTCGCGCCCACCACCGCAGCCCCGAATGCCGCGCTCGCCGCGTTAGGTATCACCACGCGCAACGGCACCCGGGGTGGCCAGAATCGCCGGGCGGTCTTCATCGAAAACAATGGGACGATCTTTGACGCCGTCGGCACGTATCTGACCGGCAGTTACAACAACGCCGCCGTCCGCGGCCCGGACGGCACCCCCGGCGTAACCGGCTCCACCCTCGTGATCAATGACCCGCAGCTCTATCCACGCTGGGCGAACGCCGGCGGACCGGGTATGCAACGCACGCAAAATCTCTATAACTTCACGCTCACGGCCGACTGGCAGCCGACGAAGAATTTGGTCTTTAACTTCGGTCATCATTACCAGCAAACCACCCTCACCAGTCGCATCCTCGTCGGCGCCGATCCGGTCCTGCGCGGCGATCCCAACCGCACGCTGGGGATCAACGGCCCCGCCAACCCTTTCGCGGGCCAGCTCTACTTCGATGGCAACTGGCGGGGCGACATTCACTATGGAGATTACCGCGAGTCCCGCGTGTCCGCCTCGTATGCGATCAGCTCGAAAAACAAATGGCTGGGACGGCATCGGGTGGCAGGATCCTGGTCGCACTCCGATCAGTCCGACCTTCATGCCCTGTCTTGGCTGTCGCTCGCCGGGCGGCCTTTTAACGCTGTCCCAAACAACGCCAACAACCGCGTCATCTCCCGGAATTATGTCACGGAGGGCGACTACAACACCTATCGGGTGGGCGACTGGCGGACGTTGCCGTCGCAATTCACCTTTGACGGCCGGGCCTTTGACACCGCGTTCGTCAATGACGTCGCCGGGGCCAATAACAGCGGGATGAAGCAGGGAATGGATTCCCTCCTCGCCGTCGTTCAAAGCTATTTCTTTTCCGACAAACTGGTCACAACGCTCGGCTACCGGGAGGACCAGGTCACAATCAACCAGCTTGGATACTACGTTGATCCGGTGATCGGCGATGTAATTGATGCCGACCCGGCCAAGGCAACGGTGACGAAATTGACCGCCCGCACGGAGACGATTGGAGCGGTCTATCATGTGACGAACTGGTTTTCCCTGATCGCAAATCGTTCCTCCAATCTCGGCGTTCCTCCGCTCGCCCGGACGGTCTTTCCCCTCGGCAACCTCGCACCGCTCTCCCGCGGCAAAGGCGAAGACTACGGCATCGGGCTCGATCTGCTCGAAGGACGCGTCAGTGCGCGCTTCGTCTACTTCACCGCCACCGAACAGGGCCGGATCACAAGCGCCGGACTCGGCGGCGCACCAGCTCGAAATGCGCGCGTCATGAACGCCTACGGTGAAGTCCTGGCGGGGCCCGGTCTGCCGTTTTCCGCCACTCAATGGGCGGATCTGTACAAGACTTATAATCCACCGGCGAATGCCATCGCGTCCGATTTTTTCTCCGAGGGCTATGAAGCTCGCATCACCACCAACCTCACCCGCAACTGGCGGCTCGTCGCAAACTACTCTTATACGGACTCCGGTCGCACCAATCTCGCAACGGAAATGATCGACTGGTATGGTCTCAAGGCGGCGGACGGCGCCCAATTGATTCAAGGCGTGCGACAAGATGCGAGCGGGCGTTATATCATCGATCCCTCCGCCTATGAACCGGGCGGCACCGTTGCCAAATGGATCGAACTGGGAGGCACGCTCCCCACCGCGAATCCGTCGGATCTCGAATCGAACACGAACGGCGTTACCGTGG
>CAYVDZ010001129.1:0-1966 GCA_964450575.1 uncultured Opitutus sp. | reverse complement strand
AAATCAACAACCTCCTCCGCCCTTGCGGTATATCGTTGAGAAAAATTCAGCCCTATTGATGGGGCCTGTTCCAGAATGATACGTTCCCCAGTCGCCGGAAGTGACATAGAAGCGGCGCCAAACCTGATTCTGATCGTTTTCGGGGGCGGCGTTGAACAGGCGGCCTTCCCACGCCTCGACCCAGTTGTGGTTCAGCTCTTTCCGCCACTCGTACTCGCCCATGCCCGCGAGACGGTAGTTGCCCCACTTGCCGAAATCGAGTTCGTGCGAAAGCATCAAGCGCGTATTGTGGGACTTTTGCCGGTTGGTGGCAGTGGTCCAGCGACCGCCTTCAAACATCAGGTCTCCGGTATGGGGGTTCGGTGATCCATTCGGAAGGAAGGCCTGTGGATCGGCGTACAAGGTGGCGTTCCCGGTGCGACCCTGTCCCGAAACGAACGATTTTCGGTTGGGCACCTGAACGTTGTGCGACAGCTCGAGGAAAGTATGGTCAAACAGTTTCTCCTCCCAGAATGCCGTCAGGTTCTGCAGATTCGCGTCGCGCCGATTAAACCCGCCCACCGGATTGACGGTATAGTCCGCCAGGCTGCGGTCCAGGATCACGTTACCGTTTCCTGTCGCGCGATTCTGGCCCTGATAATTGTATACGGCGTCCAGGTTTCCCACATACGTGATGCGGCGCTGGCTGACGTTGTACCGCGTCAGCCCGAGCGCACCCAGGTTGCTGGTTTGCACGCTCTGCACGATGGGTGCGCCCGCGTCCAGCCAGCCACTGACACCGTTGAAGGCCGGCGCGGGTCGCACGCCGATATTTTCAATTTCTCCCACTTCATAATCGATCCGAAACCGCGTCCGTTGACGAGGCTGCCAGGTCGAGGCGAGATGGATACGCTGGGTGTCGTTGAAGGCATGTTCGCGATAATCGTTCTGCTGGCTGTAAACCGCGTTCAACCGCACCCCGAGTTTCCCGTCCAACAAACTCTGATTCACATCCAATGTGCCGCGATAGCTGTCGTAACTGCCGATCGTAAACGAAACGCGCCGGAAATCACGTGTCAGGTTGGCCCGCTTCGTCAGGGTGTTCACGACTCCGCCGGCGGAACCGATTCCAAACAGAATCGAGTTAGGGCCGCGGTTCTCTTCGATCCGGTCGGCATTATAGGCATCAGACTGCAGACCCCACCGGAAATAGTTCCGTGTCACTGTCGCAGCGACCCCGCGGATCCTCACCTGCTGGGCGGTATGCGCCGGCCGTGCGCGAGTTGAGCCGGACCGAGCTGGGATACGCCGAACTGCCCGAGCCGCGACGTCGCACCTATGAGCAAATGACATCAGGGCAGGAGGACTGTCAGTTGGCTGAGATCGAAGGCATCGTGCGTAGCCTTACCAGCGAAGGAGTGTTGTTGGCCATGGGAAACGGACGGGTCGAGGTCGGCTGCTCGACTGCTTTGGTTGACGATCTCGAGCGACTGGTGGATGCCCGGGTGCAGTTGAAGGGAGTTGTCTCGGGTCGGTTCAACGAAAAGCGGCAGTGGATCGCGCCCCGCTTCACGGTCTCAAGCCGGGATGCCATCACAGTGCTGCACCCGGCGCCGGCGAACCCATTCGACGCTCCCGCGCATTCAGTGGAGGATCTATTGCGCTGGGAGCTCAACAAGGCGGGCCGCCATCGTGTGAAGGTCCGGGGCGTGGTGACCCACTACGAGCCCGGAGTTGCGGTATTTATCCGCGAAGGTTCAACCGGCCTGCAGATTCGCACGAATGAAACGGAACCGCTCGCCCTGGGCGATGCCGTCGAGGTCCTCGGTTTTCCGGCACCCGGCACCTACAGCGCGCTGTTGGAAGACGCCGTGTTTCGGCGCACGGGGAAAGTCCCGGAGCCCCAGCCCTTTCGAGCGACCCCCGAGCAACTGCGCCGCGGAGGGTGGGATGGCGGTCTGGTAATGGTTCGTGGACTCCTGTTGGA
>CAYVDZ010001128.1:0-1968 GCA_964450575.1 uncultured Opitutus sp. | reverse complement strand
CGGCAGCGACCTTGCTTCCTTCCCCGCTGTTGGCCGCTGCCGGAAAAGCGCCGCGGTGGCGGATGTGGCGAGGAAATCGCGACGCGAAAGCGGGCAAGGGGACATGAGCGGAGTTGACGCTGGAGACGCGGGGCGATCAAGCAGAAGCCCGCGCGAATCCGCGGAACGCCGGGCCGGCCCGCGGTCGGGAACCGTCCTCCGCGGGCGGGTGAGGCCCGCGCTGGCCGTCCTCGTTTAGGGGCGGAGAATACTGAGCCGAAACTTTATAGAATATTTTGGCCCGATCTGGCGTCTTAGAGGCATGCTGCGGGAATTTTTGGCTGGAATCCGATTGCCCTCCCTGCGGTTGTTGGCGTTTTCTGCCTCCCAGCAATTTTGCCTGTCTTCCCTAATCAAATCATGAAAATTCGTTTGTCGCTCATTGCCCTCGCGTGCTCCCTCGTCATCGCTCCGATCTTTGCTCAAAACAAAGAAGGTAAAGAAGAAGAGACGGAACTCGCCTCTAAAATGGACAAGATGGGCTCTGCTTTCCGCGCCTTGCGCCGTCAGGCCGCCGATCCGACCAAGAACGCTGATTCACTCGCCAAAGTGGTCGCGATGCGCCAAGAGGCTCAAGCATCGATGAATCTCGAGCCGATCAAGAAGCTCGACTTGCCTGCCGGTGAACAAGCGGCGTTCGTGAAGAACTACCAGGCTGAGATGAAAAAGTTCGTTGGACTGATCGAGAAGCTGGAGGCTGCGTTCAAGGCCAATAATAACGACGAAGCCACGAAGATCCTCGGGATGATGGGGGACGCACAAAAGGCGGGTCATAAGGAGTTCCAAAAGAAGAAGAAGAAGGCCTAAGGACGACTCACTTCGCGCGAATTCGACTCTTCCCAACGCCGCTGGCTCTGCCTGGCGGCGTTTTTGTGTCTGAAGGCAATCTCCGCCTTTCGCCTGAGTGAGACAGACATTCCTGTCTGTGCCTGTATCTCCAATCCGGAAACGGGCAGGAATGCCTGTCTCACTTTGGACAGAAAACTCGCGCCTCACGTGTCGGTGGATAGTCTTCGCCCCATGACTTCACCGCACATTGCTTTATTGGGTTTGGGTATCATGGGTGGCGGCATGGCACGGCGACTGACCCGGGCCGGGTTTCCCCTGACCGTTTACAACCGCAATCCGGCACGCGCGGAGCCGCTGGCGAGCGACGGCGTACGGGTGGCCGCAACCGCGCGGGAGGCGGTGACTGCGGCGGACATCATCGTGAGTATGGTGGCGGACGATACGGCGTCCCGGTCGGTGTGGACCGGAGAACAGGGCGCGTTGGCGGGCGTCCGGCCGGGGGCCCTTTTGGTGGAATGCAGCACGCTTTCCGTCACTTGGGTACGGGCGCTTGCCGAATTAGCGGCGGAGCGGGGCTGCGAGCTCGTGGATGCGCCGGTGACAGGCAGCAAACAGGCCGCGGCGGAAGGCGAGTTGAATTTTTTCGTCGGCGGATCCGCCGACGCGTTTGCCCGGGTCCGCCGGGTGCTTGAGCCCATGAGTCGGAGCGTGAATCACCTTGGCCCAACGGGCAGCGGTGCGGCCGTGAAGTTAATGAACAACGTTATGTGCGGCGTTCATGTGGCGGCGTTCGCCGAGGCGCTGGCGTGGTTGGAGCGTGACGGAATAGATCCCGCCAGGGCACTTGCGCTTCTGACCGACGGGGCTGCCGGTAGCCCAATTGTGAAATTGATGGCAGTGCGGATGACGACGCCAGACTACTCACCCAATTTCTATCTGCGTCTGATGGCCAAGGACCTTGGTTATGCAATCGAGACGGCGGCAAGTCACGGAGTGCCGCTGAAAACGGGACTGGCCGCCCTCGAACAATTCCGTCGCGCGATTGCAGAGGGGCATGGCGATGAAGACATGGCCGCGGTGGTCGAGCCGTTGCGGCAGCGGCTTGGTGTAACCTGAGTCCGGATACTCGAAGGGAGACGC
>CAYVDZ010001127.1:0-1970 GCA_964450575.1 uncultured Opitutus sp. | reverse complement strand
CCGATCGGGTCGGTGGTGCGATCAAGACTGAGCTCGTTGACGGTTGGCTGATCGAAAAAGGCCCCAACTCGCTCCTCGCCGGCGATCCGGCACTCGCCTCGTTAATTGAAGAACTGGGTCTCCCATCCGAGGAAATCTCGACGAGTCCAAACGCGCGTAATCGTTATATTTTGCGTCGGGGTATTCCCGTGGCAGCGCCGTTGTCGCCTCCGGGCCTGCTCCGAACTCCGTTGTTCTCTCTTGGAGCCAAAATGAGGCTCCTCCGCGAACTGCTGATGAAACCGCGAGTGCGGTCGGCGGACGTCAGCCTCGAGGAGTTTGCGCGCAGCCATTTCGGGCAGGAGTTTGTCGATTATGCGGTCAACCCCTTCGTGACCGGAATCTACGCGGGAGATCCGAAAAAACTTTCGGCGCGGTATGCGTTCCCGAAGTTGTGGGAGTTGGAGCAAACGCATGGTTCGTTATTACGCGGCCAAATCGCGGCGGCCAAGGCGCGCCCGCCCCAAGCCAGGCATGGAATCATCTCCTTCCGCCAGGGCTTGCAGGTGTTGCCCGACACGCTGGCGGCTCGGCTACCGGAAGGAACCTTGTCGCTGCGCGCGCGGGTTCAAGCACTGATGCCGGGCTCGCCTTGGAGCGTAGTGTGGGAAGACGGGAAGGCGACGAAGACGGAAGCCTTCGACGCGGTGATAGCGGCCCTGCCGGCGCCGGCGCTGGCTCAGCTCCGGTTTGGGGCACTGGGAGAACGGCCGCTGGCCTCACTCGATACGATCGAACATCCGCCGCTCGCGTCGGTTTTTCTCGGCTACAAGCGGGAGCAGGTGGCGCATGCGCTGGACGGCTTTGGCCTGCTGGTCCCGGAACTCGAACGCCGTTCGATTTTAGGCATACTGTTTTCTTCGACCTTGTTTGAGGCTCGGGCCCCGGCGGGTCATGTCGCGCTCACCGTGCTCATTGGTGGAACGCGGCAGCCGGGGTTGGCGCGGATGCCACTGGACGACCTGTTTGCGGCGGTCGAGCCCGACTTGCAACGTCTGCTCCGCATCAGCGGCGCGCCCGTTTTTCGGCGTCACATTTTTTGGCCCCGGGCGATTCCCCAGTACAATCTCGGCTATCACTTTCATCTTGAGACCATGGCCGCGACGGAGCGGGCGCATCCCGGGTTCTTTGTCGGCGGACAAGTGCGCGATGGCATCGCCCTCCCCGCCTGTATCGCCGCAGGCGAACGGCTCGCGGCGCAGATTGCACCGTGATTCGTCCGGGAACGGTCGGACGGTAAGTGAATTTGGGCCGGAAAGCCCGATCGAGCGGTTGGGTCGAACGCCGCCGTTGATAGAAATGACGGCT
This sequence comes from uncultured Opitutus sp., assembly GCA_964450575.1. Classification (GTDB taxonomy): domain Bacteria; phylum Verrucomicrobiota; class Verrucomicrobiia; order Opitutales; family Opitutaceae; genus ER46. The sequence goes on along the minus strand of CAYVDZ010001127.1, from coordinate 623 downwards.
TCCCTTGACTCTCAATTGAGCGGACCTAGCCTCCCGCCCCTTTATCCGGCATGGCTCTAGATTTGAAAGATACGCTTCAGCTTCCGAAAACTGATTTCCCGATGCGCGCCGGTCTGGCGCTGCGGGAACCCGGTCGCGTGGCGCATTGGGAAAAGATCGGCCTGTACGACGCGATTCAGAAACGCCGGACCGGAGCACCGGCGTTTGTGCTCCATGATGGGCCGCCCTTCACCAATGGCGATGTGCACATCGGCACCGCGCTCAACAAGGTGCTCAAGGATACCGTCAACCGCTACAAATCGATGCGCGGCTTTCGGACTCCGTATGTTCCCGGCTGGGACTGTCACGGTTTGCCGATTGAGCAGAAGGTCTCGCGTGAAATCCAGGATCAGAAGCTAACCATCACCACCTCGGAACTCCGGGCGCGCTGTGATGCGTTTGCGGAAACGTGGATTGGAAAGCAAACCAGCCAGTTCAAGCGTCTCGGCGTGCTCGCCGATTGGCCAAACGAGTACAAAACGAAAGCGCCCGCGTTCGAAGCGGACATCGTGCGGACCTTTGCGGCGTTCGTGGAGCGCGACCTTGTTTATCGGAGCAAGAAGCCGGTTTATTGGAGCATCCCC
>CAYVDZ010001126.1:0-1973 GCA_964450575.1 uncultured Opitutus sp. | reverse complement strand
GGAATGGAGAAGCAGGCGGAGACCCGAGGCGTTAAGGGGTTCGAACGTTCGGAGCGGGCGGGCGGCGGGAGAGGCAGAAGCAGAGGCAGGTTCCGGCGATAGGGTCGTGCTATCGGAAATCTCCCAAACGGCTTTCTTGCGCGCAAGGCGGAGACGGAACGTACGAAGGGCCGGCGGTGAATCCGCGGCCTCGGCGGACGAAAGAATCGCGTTTTCAAGGGAGGCAAAGCGCGTGCGCCAAGCCGCGAGGTCCCGCTCTCGCTGGTAGGCAGTGACGGTCGTTTTGGCCCACACGAGGTCGGTGACCTTCGCCATGAAAGGAGGGAGCGAAATCTGACCCTCGACGAAAAGAAGGGCGATGTGCGACCACAGTTCGAGCGGCGTGGCCGGGGGGCGTGACCACCGCTCATGGAAGGGGTTGCGATAGTAGTTGAAATCGGCGTGGCGGTTAAAGGCCGGGAGTAGTGCTTGAAGGGCCTGATAATCGAAATAGCGAGTGCCCTCCAGGCTGCGGTGGAGCGCCAGGAGATTACGAAGAAAGACGAGTTGTTTGCGGTCAGGCGGCTTGCTGGTGGCCGAGGTGAACTGGGCGACAAGCGACGTTTCGTCGGCTGGCGTCCCGGCTGCTCGCCGAAAGTCGGCTGAGGTCGATCCGCTGCCGGAGCCAAAGGGATCGAGCGTTTCGGCGGCGAGTCGATCGAGCAGCGCAGTGCCGGTGGCATAGAGGTGTTTGCACGCATCAGCGACGGGGCAGGAGCACTCGCCGTCCCAGCCTTCGCCCTGAAGGTAAGTGAGGGTGCACGTGTAGTCACGGATGCCACGGACACTCGCGAACGCGGTCGTGATGTCCGGTTCGGAGGCGACCTTGAGTGCAACGACATTGCCGCGGGCGTAATAGTGTCGCCCATTGGTGCGGTCGGGCAGTGCGAACTCATTAAGCCAGCCGGCGAGGTCGATGCGAAGTTGCGAGACGGGTTTCGGGTGGCCTGACATGCGGGCGAAGATGGCATCGGGCGGGGGCACGTCACGCTGGAAGTGGCTACCGGCGTCGACGATCTTGCTGGATGCCGAAGGAAGCCGCCAACGACGCGCCGGTGCTCGTGGGATCAACTGCGGGTGGGGCAACTAAAGCCTGAACGTGGCGCTGTATTCCGCTGTTTCGTTAAGGATGAGGGGTAAAAGGGTTATATCATCGCGCTCCGTCCGGGTCCTACCGTGATAACCGGTGTGCGACTGGCCCCGCGTCGTCGGCCTCGATGGATTGACAGTTTCAAGGGAGTGCATTTCATTCGGCTTGTCGTGCGTGTTTCTCCCCCAGCCACTCGTCCTTCACGTCTCTGGCGTGCGCTGGCGTGGGTTATCGCGGGGCTGGTGATGTTGCTTTCGCTGTCAGCGGTGAGCCCGGACTTACACTCCTGGATTCACGCTGAGGAAAAGGCCCACGCCACGCAGGACTGTCCGGTGCATGGCGCGCATGCGCCCTCCGGAGTGGCGTCACAGGCGCCAGACTCCGAGCACGGCGATCGTCATGAGTGTGCGGTTACGCTGTTTTCCCATGGGGTCGTACTCCACGCGCTCGCGACGGTGATCCAGCCGTGCGAAGGCCTTTTGCGCGCGATTCATTTCCGCGCGTGGGAACGGCTGGCCTTGGCCCAGCCGCGGTTTCTGCACCTGCCCCCGCAGGCTCCGCCGGCCGTCTGAGTTGGCTTTCGTGAATCCGCCGGCGCCCGTGGAGGCGCGGCGTCTTCCCTGCGCATCCGCATCCTTCGCGGCTGCGTGTCTTAATCGCCCAAACTCAGGACCGTCATGCAGTCTCAATCCGTTTTTCTTTCTGGTCTCGTTCCGTCTATCCCCGTTTCGCGGCTCTACGAAAGCGCCGAGCCGGCTTTCGCTTCATCTGATCGCCATGCTCCGCGCCGATAATCTCACTTACCGTCACGGCGGTCGCGTGATGCTCGGTGCGCTCGATCTCC
>CAYVDZ010001125.1:0-1973 GCA_964450575.1 uncultured Opitutus sp. | reverse complement strand
GCGTCATTCTCGCCAAAAAATGGTGCGCATTGGAAGTTGTGGTTAAACCAATGCCTTGAATCCTGTTGGCGCCAATCGATGAACCAAACCTCCTACGCATTCCTCGCCCTCTTCGTGCTGGTGGCGGTCGCGTTCCCCGTGCTGCTCCTGGGAGTCGCGCAGCTCTGGTTCAAATTCTTCCAGCCAGCCAAGCCGAGCGCGGTAAAAAACGACGTCTACGAGTGCGGCGTCGCACCCACGGGCGACTCGTGGATTCAGTTCAAAGCCCACTACTATCTCTACGCGATTCTCTTCCTGATCTTTGACGTCGAGGTGCTGTTCCTGCTCCCCTTCGCCGTCGCATTTACGGATCTTCCTGTGGGCGCGTTGCTCGCAATGCTGGTCTTCATCCTGCTTCTGGCCGAGGGCCTGGTCTGGGCGTGGCACCGGGGGCACCTTGAGTGGAAATGATATGAGCACTCAACCCGACTCCTCCGCACCCGTCATCTCGCAACAGGACCGCGACGAGCTGCGTCGCAACGGCATCCTCCTCACGAGCATGGAGGAACTCTATAACTGGGGTCGGAGCCATTCCGTCTGGCCCCTGCAATTTGGCCTCGCTTGCTGCGCCATCGAAATGATCGCGGCCTCGATGGCACGCTTCGATATCGCGCGCTTCGGCTCGGAAGTCTTCCGGCCGTCGCCCCGCCAAGCCGATCTGCTGATCGTCTCCGGCACGGTCACCAAGAAAATGGCGCCACAAGTCATCCGGCTCTGGAATCAGATGCCCGAGCCCAAGTACTGCATCGCGATGGGCGCCTGCGCGATTTCCGGCGGCCCCTTCAAGGAGGGGTATAACGTGCTGAAGGGCATCGATCGCTTTCTTCCCGTGGACGTCTACATTCCGGGTTGCCCGCCCCGGCCCGAGGCGCTCCTCCATGGCTTGATGGAGCTGCAAAAAAAAATTCGCGGTCAAAAACTCACCGGACCCGACGCCCCCCGCCATCTTCAACCCGACGACCCGTGTGAGTATCCAGTTCCTGAATTCGGCGAACATGATTTGCTTCCTCCCAAGAACCCGGACGTCTGGCAGCCACCCGTAATCGTCCGCAAAGATTAAGTTCAATCGCACTCTCTCCCGGATGGAATCGCTCGAACAACTCCACGCCCGCCTGCTCGCCCGTTTCCCCGGCGCGGAGATTACCGTCATCGAGAACCCCGCGCCCACCGCGCAGCACTCGCTTCTCCTACCGCTGGCGCTGGCCCGCGACATTGCCTTTTTCCTGCGCGACGATCCCGCGCTGCTGCTCGACTACTGTTCCAACGTGACCGGCGTCGACTGGCCCGAAAAGGAGATCACCGAAACCACCAAGACCACCGTCCCCGATCCGGCGGGTGGCGCGCCCACGGTTGTTGAGGAAAAAACCAAACGCATTGAGCCCGGCAAACTGGAGGTGGTTTATCACCTCTTCTCCATCGCCGTGAAACAGGGCCCCGTGATCATCCGGATGCGCACCGGCGATCGCACCAATCAGGTCACCGTACCTTCGCTCACTCCGGTCTGGCGGTCATGCGAATTCCAGGAACGCGAAGTTTTCGATCTGTTCGGAGTCGTGTTTGCAGGCCACCCCGATCTGCGCCGCATCCTGATGTGGGATGAATTCAAGGATCATCCCATGCGCAAGGACTACGTCGAGCCGGACGACTACGAGTGGGAACCCACTCCGCACGGCGCCGTATTAGAAAAAGCACGACAACACTATCCCGCCGTCGCCCCGGCCGATGCCGCCTTTCCAGGCGCGCCGCCGTCCGCCACCGCCACAGCCACTCCGCCATCGCCTCCTCAGCCATGAGCGATTCCGGCCCATCTTCCTTTTCACCTCTCGTCTCCGCGCCGGGTCCCACCGTGCGGCCGGTTCACGATCCCCTCCACGGCGATCTGCTCGAGGTCTCGATGGGGCCCCACCACCCCTCGACGCATGGCGTGTTTCGCA
>CAYVDZ010001124.1:0-1975 GCA_964450575.1 uncultured Opitutus sp. | reverse complement strand
GTCTGCGGGATCGCGCGTTGCTGGAGCTTTTTTATTCGAGCGGTCTGCGTGTATCCGAATTAGCAGCACTCGCGATTCAGCAGATCGATTTGGAGAACGGGTTTATTCGGGTTTTCGGCAAAGGCTCGAAGGAACGGGTCGTACCCGTCGGAGGCCAAGCTTGTGACGCGCTCGCCACCTATCTTACCGCCGGGCGACCGCAGTTGGTGAAGCCGCATACGCGCAGTGAGTTTTTTCTCAACCACCGCGGACGCGGCCTTTCGCGGGTGGCGCTCTGGATGATTGTAAAGGCGCACGCGAAACGCGCCGGCATCACCACGAATGTGAAGCCGCATGCGCTGCGGCACTCGTTTGCCACCCATCTCCTCACCGGGGGCGCGGATCTCCGCTCGATCCAGGAGATGCTTGGTCACGCGAGTATTTCGACGACGCAAATCTACACCGCGGTGGAACCGCAGCGGTTGCTCGCGCATCACGCCAAGTTCCACCCGCGCAATCGCGCCTGATGTCATTCGGCGGGGGATGCTCTTCGCTCCGTCCGGCGGCGAGGGCGCAGCCCGGCCCGCGAACGAATCATGTCCCGCCGGTTCTTACTGTAAGGTCAGAAACACCCGCGAGCCTTCGCGGGGTGTTGCCGTTTCGGTTCGATCCGTGGCCATGAAAAGACGTTCCGGCGCGATACCGCCGGCGATGAGGGCGTCACGCACCTTCTGACTGCGCGCCTGCGCCAGCGAGCGAAAATCATTGTCGTCGACCTCAATCGTTTCGGCCAGCCGCCCGGCCATCTCGTCGGGCGGTTGACCTTGAGCGATGGCGGCCTGCACTGCGGTGGCATGCTCGGCCGCGATGCGCACTTTCTCCGCCTCCGCCTGACGCTGCTCGCGGCGGTTCTGGAGCGTGATGGCTTGGAAGGCGCGACGAAACAGAGCCGGTGGAGGCGATGGCGGCGCCGCCGCCGGGCCGGGCGGTGGAGGAATCGGAGTGCCGAATTCGGTTCCCGGCGGGAATTTTTCATCGAACAGCTGCTTCACCCTCGCGGCGTAAGCTTCCGGCGTAACCTCGATTGTTTCCGGCGGCGGCAGATTGGGATCACTCGCGCGTCGTTCCTGCCAGATACTGCGTTGCACTTGCGCTGCGAGTTTAGTCCGTTTCAGCACATGGCCATCCGCCGCTGGATCAAACGTGCCTTCGAGGGCAACATTGAGCGCGGGCCGGTTCGTCAGGGCCGCGATCATCGTCGTAATTTTATTTGTCTCCGAGGGCAGCAACTCGGCGGATCCAGGGGCGAACTCCTGATGCGAGAGCTCTTCGGCGTTTCCACCAAAGGCCGCGCCAAGGAGCGCGAAGGGAGAGGTGGCCGCTTTGCTGAGCAGGTTGACGATCACCCGCGCGACCACTTTTCCGATTCGAAACTCGGGATCGTCGGTGCTGCCCTTAATGGGCAAATCGATCACAATATTGCCGTCCCGATCCTTGAGCAGCGCCACGCCGAGGCGCACCGGCAGGCTGGTCGCATCGGCACTCGCGACCTGATTTCCAAAGGTAAATTGATTCAAAGTCACCACGTTGGCGGCATCGATGGCACTGCCGTTGAGTGCGACTTTGAGATCGAGCAAAAGCTTGCCGCGGATGAGTTCGTAGCCCGCGTACTTCCCGCTGTACGGGCTCAATGGAAGCAAGTCCACGTTCTTGAAATCGACTTTGAGATCGATGAACATTTTCTCCTTCAGCGGATCGATCCGGCCGGTGATCGAAATCAGGCCGGCACCATCAATCATGGCTTTCAGATCGACGTCGGCTTTGCCCGCTTCGTTGGACGAAAGCCCGGAGAGGGTGCCTCCGAAACGGTTGAGCGAGAGATTGACCGCCGGCGTGATCGAACGGTCAGTGAAGCGAAAATCGCCGTCCGTGATGACGACCCGTGTAATGGCCAGAGTTGGACCCGGCGACGTAGACTCGGCGGCAGGTGCAATGG
>CAYVDZ010001123.1:0-1980 GCA_964450575.1 uncultured Opitutus sp. | reverse complement strand
ACCTATGGGCTCGCGACCGTCGGAGCGTTCGGTGTGATCGCCGTGGTGGATCGCGCCTCGGGATGTCAGCGCCTCACCGATTTAGCCGGGCTGCACCGGCGTTCGCCGTTGCTTGCAGCGTGCCTCGTCATCTTTCTGCTCTCGCTGGCCGGCATCCCGCCGCTCGCCGGCTTCTTCGGCAAGTTCGCCGTATTCACCGCGGCGTTACAGATCAGCGGCCTCAGCGGAATCATCGGCTGGCTGACCCTCCTCGCCATCGCGCTGAGCGCGGTCGCGCTCTATTATTATCTGCTCGTGTTGAAACAAGCCGTAGTCGCCCCGCCCGCCGAGGGTTCCGGCCGGATCAACGTCCCAAGCTCCGCTGCCGCCGCCCTGGTGATCGCCGCGGCGCTCCTTCTCATCCTCGGATTATTCCCCTCCTACCTGCTCCGGTTGATCTAATCGGGCCAGGAAAACTGCGCTGAACGTAGAAAATGCAGTTGAAGCCACGGATTCCACGGATGAGCACAGATTACCAGAGCAATATAACTTCGGACCTCCTGACTTTTAAAGTATTCGATATAAACGCTGTCGTCTGGAGATGGAGACGGGCGGCCAACGATGATCAACCGCAGCGGTAAAGCGTGCTGCCGTCGGGGATGATAAGCGTATTCGAGGATTTGTCCGAGAGCGTGCCGAATTACAGACCGCGCGGCTTGGTCGGATTTGATTTCGAAAAACATTAGTTCGTTTTGGGTTCTGACCGGCACGTCCACGAAATCCTCCTCGCATAGAATCTGTGCAGGTGGGAACTCAACTCTTAGTTCACGCACCAGCTTCGCCTGCATCAAGGCGGGTTCGGGAGTGACGATAACGGCCGCTGTCGCTCGTCGAAAGTATGAGAATCACCTGCAAAAGAGGTTGAGGGAGTTCGAGTCTCTTCGCCCGCTCCATTTTTGTTAAACCGCCGGAAGCGACGCCGGCGGTTTTTTTGTGCCTGAATTTCGCCACGCCCGCCGGTCCGGAGAGGCGCTCAGTCCGCTTTGTCGACGACGGTGCGGGCCATTCGGAAATCCAGACGGGGTCAGCCGGAATTTGCAACGCAACGAGTTTGAGTTCCCTCGGCGTGTTCTTCGGTTTAAATCTCCGACAAACCGGGCCTCAGTCCATCGTAGACTGAGAGTGCGTTTTAAAAATACGTCTATCACGTGTTTTAATCATCATGCGCGATGCCATCGGCGGCCAAGCGATCCCTCACGTAACCGCGACATCCCGGCTACCTGGACGGAGCCCTTGGGTGATTTGAAGCGGTATGCACGGTATATACCGATGACCACGGCAACCGCAAAGGCTTTCAAATCCGGCAATTCCCAAGCGCTCAGGTTTCCGCAGGCGTTTCGTCTCAGTTCCAAGCCAGAGAAGCTGATCAAGACCGCGGATGGATTCGCGGTGAAGGATGAATTCGCCAGCGCCCGGTGCGCAAAAGCATTTGCCGCTCGGGCTGGGAGTTGCCCGAAGTTTCCAGAAGTGCCGGCGAATCCGACGGCAAACATCCCGCGTAATTGGGAATGATCTACCTGCCGGACACGAACGCCTTCCCGGACTATCTGGCGGGGCGATCGCCAGCACTCACCCAGCGCATGCGGCTGGCATTCGCCGTAGGGGAGTTGAAGCTTTCCGTGATGGTATTGGCCGAGCTGACATTCGGTGCGGAGAAGATTCGCACGAAACTGGGGGATACCAATTTCACCCGCCGGGTTGAAGCACTGCGCAAGCAGTTGGAAGTCGAGCCGCTCGGCGAGAGCTTTGCGGAGCACTACGCTGCGGTTCGACTGCACTTGGAATCCACGAGCCAAAAGATCGGTGATCGCGACACGATCATCGCTGCGCATGCGCTGACGCTTGGCGCGATCATGGTCACTCGCAACGTCGGCGAGTTCGCGCGCGTACCTGGGCTCAAGGTCGAGAATTGGGAAACGCCTTGAACATCAGTTTTGCAAC
>CAYVDZ010001122.1:0-1981 GCA_964450575.1 uncultured Opitutus sp. | reverse complement strand
GCGGTGGAAGGTGCCGTGCAGCGTCTCCAGCAATTCGTCGATATTCTTGTCGGCCCGTTGCATCGCCGCGAGGCGGCTGGCGTTTTCGCTGGCAAGGGATTCGGCGCAGGCGCGGAAGAGCGAAATAAAGAGGTATTCGCGGATGAGTGCACGCAAGGTCGCCGCGCGGTCGCCCACCACCTCGGGTAACACTTGGGTAGGCCACGGCTCTTGCGCCAGACCCGCGACCCAGTCGGCATCGAGCGGCAACAGGTGCTGACAGACCGGCAGGTAAAGCGCGCCGGTCTTCGGTCGATGATGGAAAACGTAGAGCTGCGCATGCTCGCCCTTGGCCCGGTGTGCTTCGCTCTCGATCTGAATCTGCCCGACGAGCGGTGTGATCGCCTTGACGGAGTTCGGTACCGGAAACAGGCCCATCGGGGTCAGGCCGGCGTCCGCCAGCCGCGCATGCACCCGCTCACCGACGGCCCAGACGTGGGGTTTACCCGGCAGCGCGGCTAGCGTCTTGATCGCAAAGTCCGCGACGATGTCATTGAATTGCCCGACGAGTCCCTGATCCGAACCGAACACCACCGCGCCAATCACCGCCGCTTCGGTCGGCGCATTCCGTTTGGCTCCAGAGATCGCGGGCAGACTGGTCCTAAAGCATGCGCCCAACCCGAGTTCGACGGTTCGATAGTAGTCGCCCAAGGCCTGGACCGATTTCTCGTATTGACCGACGCTCGATGCGGCCAGCGCCTTCATCGTGCGGACAACGGATTGGAGATCTCCCGCGCTGTTTATTTTTCGTTGCAGACTCGCCGTGGTGTCACTCATGGCTGCTCCGTGACCGCTGGTGCCGCGTCGGTTTTGGATTTGATCTCAGTCGAGGGCTCCGGCATGGGCCCGGCCTTCGGCTTGATTTTGGATTTCGTTTCGATCCTGTCGGCCGGCTTCACGTCTGGCTTGGAAACCGGCGGATTTTTGGGTTCGGATTTTTGCTCGGGTTCTGGGTCGCCGGGCTTTGCGGCGGGTTCGGGTTTCGCTTGGGCACGTTTATCGTGCTCGGGTTTGGCTTCCGGTTTCGGTTGGAAAGGCACGAGCGCCTCGCGGGCGATATCGATGATCACCGTGCGATCGTCGTCGCTTAACGTGTCGGCGGTTTCAAAACGTGCACCCACTTCCGACGGGATATGCGTCGCCGCTTCGCGGACCGCTTTTTGAGCCTCGGTCATCGTGTCCAACGGCACCGGATCGAAGAGATCCGCGGACAAGGCCAGGAGAATGGCGATTTGTGCGGGCACTGACACCGGCGCGAACTCGGGTTGCTTGAGGCACGCTCGGATCCGCCGGCCGTGCTCGATGATCTTGCGCGTGTCGTCGTCGAGGCGCGCGCCGAAACGGGCAAAGGTCTCAAGCTCCTCGAACTGGGCGTACGCCAGCTTGAGGTCGCCCGCCACGGCGCGGTAGGCGGCGTGTTGCGCCTTGCCGCCGACGCGCGAGACGGACTTCCCAACATCAACCGCCGGCAAGACGCCTAATGCAAAAAGGGATGGCGAAAGATAGATCTGGCCGTCGGTGATCGAGATCAGATTCGTCGGAATGTAAGCAGAAATATTCTGCGCTTCGGTCTCGATGATCGGAAGCGCGGTGAGCGAACCGCCGCCGCGTTCCTCGCGCAGATGGGTCGAGCGTTCGAGCATCCGCGAGTGGATGTAGAAAATATCTCCAGGAAATGCTTCGCGCCCGGGCGGACGACGGAGCAGGAGCGAAAGTTCCCGATAAGCCCGGGCATGGTGTGTGAGATCGTCGTACACGATCAAGACGTCGCGCCCCGCCTCCATGAAATGTTCGGCAATGCTCGTCGCGGCATAAGGCGCAACATAGGCGACGCCGGGGGAGTCGTTGCCTTCGGCGACCACGACCACCGTGTACTCCATGGCGCCTTTTTCGCGGAGGCTGGCCACCACCTTCGCCAGGGCCGACGCACGCTGGCCGATGG
>CAYVDZ010001121.1:0-1984 GCA_964450575.1 uncultured Opitutus sp. | reverse complement strand
TCGTCACTGATCTGCCGGTGGAAAAACAGGCCATGATCGAGCAGCTCCATGGGTCAAAGGAAGTCCTGCGCCACCGCAAAGTGCTCGTGGTCGATGACGACGCGCGCAACATTTTCGCCCTGACCTCTCTGCTTGAGAACCAGGAGATGGAGGTGATCAGCGCGACCAATGGCCGCAACGCCATCGACCTCATCCAGAGCACGCCCGGCCTGAGCCTCGTGCTCATGGACATCATGATGCCCGACATGGACGGCTACGAGACGATGCGCGAAATCCGCAAAGTCCCTGAATTCCGCACCCTCCCGATCCTCGCCCTCACCGCGAAAGCGATGAAAGGCGACCGCGAGAAATGCCTCGACGCCGGCGCGAGCGACTACATCGCCAAGCCGGTGAATACCGACCAACTCGTTTCCCTCATGCGGGTGTGGCTGTTCCGCTGAACATGAAAACACGAAGTCGAATTTAGTAAGATTGAATTCCCATGAACGACCAAATCCCCATGGCGCCACCCGACGGTCAGGAGGAGGCGCCGCCAAGCCAGTTTGACTCCGCGGCAGAGCCGTCCGCCTCTAACGACAGCCCCATCAACATCCTCATCGTCGACGATGAGCCAAAGAATCTCATCGTGCTTGAGACGGTGCTCGACGACCCCAGCTATCGACTGGTGCGGGCCGGATCTGCCGATCAGGCGCTGCTCGCGCTGATCGCCGAGGAGTTCGCGCTCCTGATTCTCGACATCCGCATGCCCGGCATGAACGGCTTGGAATTGGCGCAGATGATCAAGGACCGGAAAAAAACGGCGATGGTGCCGATCATATTCCTCACTGCCTATTATAACGATAATCACCATGTGCTCGAAGGATACGATGCCGGTGCCGTCGACTATCTTCTTAAACCGGTAAACCCGGCGGTCCTTCGTTCGAAAGTCGGGGTGTTCGTCGCGCTGCATCGCAAGAACCAAGAGGTGGAAGCAGCCAATGGCGCGCTTGTCTCCGAGGTGGCTGAGCGTCGCCGCGTGGAAGGGACACTGCGCGCAACCGTCGAAGAGTTGGAGATATTTTCCTTCAGCCTTGCCCACGACCTGCGTGCGCCCTTGCGGTCCGTGTCCTTGTTTGCAGAAATCCTGACCGTCGACCATTCCTCGCAGCTCGATGATAAGGCGCGGGGATACCTCGAACGAATCGGCCGCGCGGCCGGCCAGATGGATCGGTTGATTGTGGATATATTGAGCTATAGCAAGTTCGTCCACGGGGAGCTTAAGATGCAGCCGGTTGATGTAAGGCAGTTGATCGATGATATAATCTCTACGTATCCGTCCTTACACGCTCAGATCGTGGATGTCAGCGTGGAGGGCGAGCTGCCTCTGGTGCTGGCCAACGAGGCGGCATTGACGCAGATCGTATCGAACTTACTCGGGAACGCGGTTAAGTTTGTCGCGCCGGGAGTTCGGCCCCGTGTGGTCGTTCGAGGTGAGCAAAAGAGCGGTTTTGTTCGGCTATGGTTTGAAGACAATGGCATAGGCATCCCGAAGACCTCCCACTCGCGACTGTTCCAGCTCTTCTCCCGTATTCGTCGCGCCGAACGATTTGAAGGGACAGGTATCGGCTTGGCGGTGGTGCGAAAAGCGGCGGAGCGAATGAACGGCACTGTGGGGCTTGAATCCGAGGAAGGACAGGGAAGCAGGTTTTGGGTGCAGTTGATGAACGCCGGTCCGGTCGTTGGCGCGCTCGAATAGGGGGAAAAGGTCGCGGGGGAAACGAAACCGGCTAAACCTCTTTGGCATAGGACTCCAAATTTATCCCGAGATGCGAAGTTTCGGCGAGTGAGATTTGCGATTGTAGAGGGGAAATACGATCTGGCCGTGTCGACAGCTCGGCATAAGTAGGAGCCTGTCCCAGAGGCGGGGCCGATCAGAGGGGTCAGTCCGTCAGAAGTTAATTCCTCTGCGAAAGGTACACCCGCACCGAGGCTGGTTTTCCCATGT
>CAYVDZ010001120.1:0-1987 GCA_964450575.1 uncultured Opitutus sp. | reverse complement strand
CGGCGGGGAACCTTCGAACAGCGTGGAATTGATCTGAGCCCCGTTGGGGCGCATCCAACCTGGCGCGAACGCCGCCATGGTATCACGCTATTCCCGCTCGGATCAGCGAGTCGAGGCTTCGCCGCGTGAGAAGCGATTCAGCTTAATTAACCGATGGCGATGGCAGGGGCCACGACCCTTACAGTGGCAGGAGCCACCGGGTGATGAAACGGCCAGTTGCCCCAATACTTTGCCAAGGCCAACCACGCGATGATGAGCACCACGAGAACGATCAGCAGCTTCCGCCGACGCGCGGAGTCACGATCCTCATAGGGATCAGCCAGGGTGCGCTTCGAGTTGGCCGGGAGCTCGGCGCGATCCGTCAAAGCGGTGCCGAAGGGAATGTTCACCTTTACGCGGCCGTTGATGGCCCAACCCGTCGCCTCCAGGAGAGGTCCGATGGTGCGCTGCCGCAGCTTCAACCACGCGATCACCATCGAAGGAATCGAGATCGCGAGCATGATGCCGATGATCACGAGCGGAATCTGCCAGCTGGGAAGTTCGACGAATTTGCTAAAGATCAAACCGAATGCGGTGGCTAGGGCGCCCAAGCCAACGCCCAACGCGGCGACGGTTCCGATGTCGATTTTCTTCGGTGAAGCGGGGGGAGGGGGCACGGCGGGACCACCGGCCACGGCCGCCGTCGCCGCCGTCTGCAACCGCGCCGTGGATTCGGTATCGGCGGCGGCCGCGCGTTTCGCGACCTGCTCCTCGATCATGCGGAGGAATTTTTTATACGGTGACCAAAATGCCTGCCGGATGCTGATAGGATTATCGATGATCTTGGAGATCGTCGCATCCCAGTCCCGCCCCTTTCGATCGTAGAAGAGCCCGTTGCGGCCCACGAAGAGATAATCGCTGTCACCCTGGGTGAAACACGCCGCGACCTTCATCGTCTCGTCTCCTTTACGCCGGCAATCGACATAGGCAATATAGGCCTTGCTCATCGTGGCCAGGGTCGCATGCGCCCCTGCATCCGCGACCTGGATACACAGTTCGCAGGAGCGACTGTCGAGAAACAGGATGCCCGCCTGAAACACGGCGAACCGGTCGCGGGAGTAGAAGTCGGCGAAGTTGACAAAATTGTGGAGCAGCGTCCGCAAATCGCGATAATATCGGGCGAGGCGCGCGACCGAGCTGATCGCGTTATATTCAGGCGCCAGCGCGGTATCCTGTGCCACCAGATCGACGAGCGACTGGCGGGCCGGGCTCTCCAGCCACGCTTTCGCGCGCGCAACCCCAATCTTCTCGACCGGCGAGATCTTGCCACTGCCAAGCCAGCTCTCATAGGGCGCAAACTTTGCCGCCAGCGCCGTCCATTCCTTGATGGAGAGAGAGGTTTTTTCCGCTCCGAAAAGAGGCGCCACCACGGTGGCGTGGAACAACTGTAAAGCTTCACGCCACGCCGGATTGATTCCTTCCAGCAAAGGCAGGCGGCCAGCTGCATCGATCATGGCGAGAGGGAAACCCGCAACCTCGGCCCCACTGATCGAAAGGTCGCGCGCGGCAAACACGAGATACTCCGACTCCTGGCGATTGAGGGCGGCAATCGCGCGTCCATCGAACGCGGCGAGTCGGCACCGGGCAAAGAAGTCATCCACCTTGGGGCGGACGGCCTGAAACGCCCGACAGGCCGCCGCGGTCGCATCACCCAGTTCAGGAATATTCTTTTCCCCCGCCGCCTGGGCCCACGTTATATAAGACGAAGCCTCAACAAAAAAGGCGTCGATTTTAGCCAGGGTGACACCTTCGCCACCGGTGCGATCAGGCACACCACCAGTGGTCGCGAGGATGTCCTTGATCAATCCCTGCGTCTCCGCGTCGGTGGCGGCTCGGAGCGTCACGACTCCATCACCGTTCGGCGCTTTCGCCGCCAAAATCTTCGCGGTATCAGAAATGTCGGCGACGGAGATGGCGTCCGCATCTTTCCTGCCAAGGCTGGCAAGGA
>CAYVDZ010001119.1:0-2000 GCA_964450575.1 uncultured Opitutus sp. | reverse complement strand
TCGGAATACAGATGAACGAACGAGCGAACCTCGGTGCGAGCGGTGAGAACGACGTCACCCGCGCTAAAGAAAAACGGCCGCGCCCTGGAGCCCTCCAAGCGCAAGGCCGACTCGCCGCTTGCGACCGGGACGTTCGCCCCTTGGCGCCATGCGCCGGCGGGTCGGGCGTTGAACGTTTCGGGCGTGATTAGATCGGAGTCCTCGGCGAAGACGACTTCGTACGTGACGGGTTTTTTTGTCAGCTTCATCAGCTCCTTGCCGCCGGTAATGAGGCTTTCGGCCTTGGTCGTGAGCGCGAGTTCCAAGGGCGCGATCATGGCCGAGAGTTCGGCGATGCGGCGCTGCTTTTCGGGATCGCCGGCGACGATGGCGATGGGAGCGGGATTGCGGATGTTTCCATCCCAGACGCGATCCTCAAGGCCCTTGAAGATGGCGCCGAGTTCGTAATATTCGCGCTGGGTGATCGGGTCGAATTTGTGGTCGTGACACGCGGCACAATTGGCGGTGAGACCGAGCCACACCGCGGCGGTGGTGTCGGCGCGATCGGCGGTGTTGCGCATCTCGGCCTCGGCTTCGATCGCGCCGCCCTCGGAGGTCGAGAGGATGTTGCGATTGTAACCGGTCGCGACGAGCTGATCGATGCGTGGATGGGGCAGCAGATCGCCCGCGAGTTGTTCAATGGTGAACTGGTCGAAGGGCAGGTTGCGATTGAACGCCTGCACGACCCAATCGCGATAGGGCCAGATCGTGCGGATGTTATCGAGATGGAGGCCGTGAGTGTCCGCATAACGGACCGCATCGAGCCAGCCGCGGGCGAAGTGCTCGCCGTAGCGGGGCGAAGCGAGCAATCGCTCGACGACGCGTTCGTAGGCGCCGGATTTCTTGTCGGCGAGAAACGCATCGATCTCGTTGGGCGTCGGAGGCAGGCCGGTGAGATCAAGCGTGAGACGGCGCAGCAAGACCTCGCGGGGGGCCTCGGTGGCGAGTTGGAGTTTGCGGGTGGCGAGCGTGGCCGAGAGAAAACGATCGACGGGGTGGGCGCCGGACCGGGAGTTGGCCTTGGGTGGCGTGGGTTGGGCGATGGGTTCGAAGGCCCAGTGCCGTTGGTAGACGGCGCCCTGTTCGATCCACCGCTTAATTACGTCGATTTCCCCGGGTTTGAGACGCGGTTTGTGCGACTCGGCCGGCGGCATCATTTCATCGTCGTGCGGGCTGATGATGCGCTGCCAGAGTTCGGACTTTTCGAGATCGCGCGGGACGATCGCGCGTACGCCGTCACGGGAAGCGTAGGCTCCCTCGAGTGTATCCGCAATGTCGAGACGGAGTTTGCCTTCGCGGTGTCCGGCATCAGTGCCGTGACAGGCGAAGCAGTTATCGGAGAGGATGGGCCGGATGTGGGTGTTGAACGAGATCGATTCCTGCGCCACGACAGGCGCGGCGATGATGACGGCAAGAACGAGCAGGCGGTGGGGGAGCTTCACGGAAAAGGCGGCGCGCACAGGGAGAGTGAAACGCGTGTCGGAGGGTAGCGTCAACGCGCGGTTGAGGCAAACGGGCAAAGACGAGTTTGCGCGAGGGAAGCTGAGGTTGGGTTCGGAGGATCGGTGATCCTCCGGGGATTCTGCGGTCCGGGCCCAAGGTTGGCCCAAGGTCGGGCCCGGCCGTCTTGCCATTAGGGCGCCGGGATCACTTGGACGGCGTCGATGTGCACGTTGCCGTTGGCGTTGGCGGCGTTGACTTCGACGGCGCCTGGCTTGCTGGCTTGGAAACGGTATTGGCCGAGGGAAACCCAGCGGCCGTCGATTGTGGCGGGTTGTTGTTGATTTACGGTGACCGGCCGCTCGCCCTCGCTGGTGCGAACCACGATGGCGGTGTTGCTGGCCCGGTTTTCGTGCGGGGCGGTGGCGAAGCGTACCTCGTAGAGACCGTCGCTGGGGACGGTGAAAGCGAAGACCGCCCTGTTTCCGGCGCCCCGGGCGTAAACGTAATCGATTCCGATA
>CAYVDZ010001118.1:0-2000 GCA_964450575.1 uncultured Opitutus sp. | reverse complement strand
GGCAGCAGCTGCACGGAGCCATCGGCGCGCGTGATTCGAAGGGTAAGATCCTGTTGCGGCTTCATCGCCGGGCTCAGGTCGCACACATCGTAGGTTTCATTACCGTCCAGCTTCAAGCTGGCGGCATTGGTACCTTCCTTGAATTGCAGCGGCAAGACCCCCATTCCGACGAGATTGGAGCGGTGAATGCGCTCGAAGCTTTCTGCCACCACCACCCGCACGCCGAGGAGATTGGTTCCCTTGGCCGCCCAATCGCGGGAGGACCCCGTGCCATACTCCTGGCCGGCAATTACGATCAACGGAACCTTCGCCGCGATGTGTTTCTCGGCCGCATCGTAAATCGACATCTCTTCGCCGGTCGCCTGGTAGACCGTGTTACCGCCTTCCTTGCCCCCAAGCATGAGGTTCTTGATCCGCACGTTCGCGAAGGTTCCGCGGACCATGATGCGGTCATTGCCGCGCCGCGAACCATAGGAGTTGAACTCCTCAAACGGTACGCCGTTTTCAATCAGGTAGCAGCCGGCCGGGGAGGCTTTCTTGATCGCGCCCGCGGGCGAGATGTGGTCGGTCGTGACGGAGTCGCCGAAAATACCGAGCGCCTTCGCTCCCGTGATCTCGGAAATCGTGCCCGGGGACATCGAGAAACCGGCGAAAAACGGTGGTTCCTGGATGTACGTGGACTTCTCGTCGAACTGGTAAACATTCCCCGGAGTCGACGGAATCTCGTTCCACTTGGGATTCTGCTCCGTAAAGTTCGCGTAGAGTTTCCGGAAGACTTCCGGTTTCAACGCCGCCTGCATCTGATCGCGAATTTCCTGCAGTGACGGCCAGAGTTCCTTCAGGTACACATCGCGACCGTCGCGGTCCTGTCCCAGCGGCTCCGTTGAAAGGTCCAAGTCAACCCTTCCGGCGAGCGCGAAGGCCACGACCAGCGGCGGTGACATCAGGAAGTTCGCCTTGATATTCTGATGCACCCGCGCCTCGAAATTACGATTACCCGAAAGCACGGAAGCGGCCACGATATCGTTCTTCACGATCGCTTCTTCAATCGCCGGATGCAACGGACCGGAATTCCCGATACACGTCGTGCAACCGTAGCCGACCGTCTGAAAGCCGAGTTGGTCGAGATACGGGGCGAGCCCGGTCTTTTCGAGATAGTCGGTGACAACGCGCGATCCGGGAGCGAGCGAGGATTTGACGAGCGGATTGACCTTGAGGCCGCGTTCGACGGCTTTCTTTGCGAGCAAGCCGGCGGCGAGCATCACGCTCGGATTCGACGTGTTGGTGCAACTCGTGATAGCGGCGATCAGCACGCTGCCGTGACCGACTTCGCCATCGATGCGGCGCGCGCGAAAAGAGACGGGATTGGGCGTAGGGCGATTATTCGCCATCTCACGCTCGGTCGTCGCACTCGTATCCTCGACGTCGGACTGTGTCGTGGAAACCGGAAGCTGGCTGCCGCCACCACTGACCGGGTTGGTCCAGCCATCACCGGCGATGTGAATGGTCCGCTGCAGCTCGCTGGCAGGCTTCCCGAATCCACTCTCATTAACCGGCTTAATGAAGGCGGCGGCGAATTCCCGACCCAAGTTGGGCAACTCGATCCGATCCTGGGGACGTTTGGGCCCGGCCACGCTTGGCACCACGGAAGCCAATTCCAGTTCCAGATCCTGCGAATAATCGATACTGCCGCGGGCTGGGATACCCCAGAGATTCTGCGCCTTGTAATAGGCCTCGTAGAGTTCCACGTGCTTCTCATCCCGGCCCGTGGCGCGAAGGTATTGGGTGCACTCGGCGTCGATCGGGAAGAAACCCATCGTCGCGCCGTATTCGGGAGCCATGTTCGCGATCGTGGCGCGATCGACGACCGGAAGCGCCTGCGCGCCGGGACCGTAGAACTCGACGAATTTTCCAACGACCTTCGCCTTGCGCAGCATCTGCGTAACCGTCAGCGCGAGATCGGTCGCGGTAACGCCTTCCCGCAGGGCACCGGTCAGATA
>CAYVDZ010001117.1:0-2005 GCA_964450575.1 uncultured Opitutus sp. | reverse complement strand
CAGGGAGCCTTGAGCGTCGGGCGTGAGCTTGACCAGACGGGGCTTGCTCTCGCCGGGCCAGAAGGTCGTCAGCGTGGTTTCCTTGGCGTCACTCCAGCCGGGATACTCGAAGGTGAGGACCACATCGTGTTCACGGGGGAAGGGTGGCAACTGGATCGTGGCTTGACGTGCCATCCAGCCGTCCTGGTCGATCCCGGTTGAAGGGAGACGAGCGGCGGTCGTTTTCCCAAATTCGAATGCGTACGTCGGAAGGGTCGGGAAGACCTCCATCCACTCCAGTTTGGCGCTGACCGGTCGGTAATCCCGGCCGGGCAGCGGCCCGGAATGACTGAAGCGCAGGCCGACGCGGGCCGTCGCGTCGGTCGAGCCAACGGGGATGATCCAATCGAAGGAGCCGACGGAGACGGAGACTTCAACGACGCCGGACGGGAGCGTGAACGACAGGGTGCCGGCGGCGAGCGGGTCGCCGGGGAGTTCGGGGACAAAGCCGCGCACTCGCATCCAGGCTTGCGGACCGCCGCCGCCGAGAACGAATTCACTGCGGGGCGAAAGCCAGCCGTCCTCGTAGATGCCGGAAAATTCCAAGCCGCGGGCGAACAGCAGATCATCGGGAAACTGGGTGAGCTTCGAGGGTCGGGTCAGGGCGGCGTACTCGGCGGCCGACAGCGCGGAGATGTCCCGTCCGTAGGCGACGAGTTTGCGGGAGTCGAGCGGCACCATCGTGTTGTAGAGTGACTGGAGACCGCTGCGTTCGAACGGGAATTGCACCGGCGTCTCGTTCAAATCGATCCCAATGTAGGCGGCGCCGTCGCGATAAACCGGGCGGATCGGCCCAATGATGCGATTCACCGCGCCATTGCCCGGAAAGGCGAGCGGAACTTCGGTCGCGCCGAGCACCTTGGAACCAGGCGACCATGCCGTGTGGTCGCGGCCCATGAAGGTCTTTGAGGCGGAAATCCGCAGGTAAAATTCTTCGTCCGGCTGTTCCACGCGCAGGAGGAGGAAGCGGCCGAGGCCGGTAATGTCCTGCTGGTTCGTGTAGGGGTCGGCTTCCTGCTGGTAAAGGGCGATGCGCTGGCGGTCACCGAGGTAGTAGTGGTTCCCGCGCCCTGAATGGATGAAGACGAGATGGTTTTTCGCCTGGTCGGCGGGCAGGTACTTGAAGAACGTTTTCGCCTGCGTGCGGGGCGGGATCCGCATCTTGTTTAAGAGACCGAGCGCCTCATGCAGGATGATGTAGCCGTCTTTCTTTCCAGCTTGGGCGAAGCTGAGCGCGGGGGCGCGAAACGACGTCTGGAACAAGGAGTGCGTGCGGATGGTGGCTTCGTCGCGCTGTTCGAGCAAAGCGCGGGTGCGGGTGAAATCCGCAAACTGGGGATGTAAACTAATGAGGGCATCGCCGAGCCGCTCGTAATCGATCGGCGCGATCTGCTGGTAATAATCGCGGGAGAGAAACCGCAAGTCGGTGCCGCGTACCTCCGCGGCCGCGACCTTGGCGGCGACGAGGTTGTTGATGTCGGCGAGCAGGCGGGTGTGCGGCGGGAAAGCCGGAGCGGCTGTGCCGAGGATCGACGCGAGCTTGGCTTCGGTGATGCCGCCGGCCTTTTCGCCTTGAGAGACGCGGGTATAATAGAGAGCGGTGGGCGCGCAGGCGGCGGCGATGATCAGCACGCCGAGCGGCGCCATCAACCGGGATGCCGGTAACCTCAACAAGGCGCAGGCGAGACTGGCCGCGAGTGCGGGCTGCATGAACATGGCGACCTTGTAGAGGCCGAAGTCATTGCCGCTGGTGAGCAGCCGCACCGCGAGCGCGGCTTGGACCACCAGCAGGATCGCGATCGGCGCGGGTCGGAGCGCTTCACGCACGGCAAACACGAGGGCGGTGACGAGGGCGATGCCGCCGACAATGATTGTGATCGAGGTGTACGGCTTCGCGAAATTGATCGAGAGCGGCATCAACCCAAACAGGTTGGCGAGGACGGTCGGAATCAGGAAATACGGGAAC
>CAYVDZ010001116.1:0-2006 GCA_964450575.1 uncultured Opitutus sp. | reverse complement strand
GTGCCGGATCAAGGGAAAGAGGATCGGTCCCCGTGCGGACCGCCAGGGCTGCGGCGGTGCCGGCTGCCTGCCCCATGGCCATGCAGGTGCCCATTACCCTGAACGACGATTGGGCCTCTCGGCTGCCCGAAACGCATCGGCCCGCCATCAACACCCCTTTGATCCCACAGGGCACGAGACAGCGGTATGGCATGCCATAGCTAAGACCATCATCGATTTGCGTCCCAGCATCGAGTTTCACGTAGTCGGAAGCGTGCGTATCGTGGATATCCATCAGGTTACCACACTGGGCAATGTTATCCTCAAACTGACGTGCCTTCCGCGCGTCATCGACTGTCAAGTAATAGTATCCGCGGATACGCCGGGTCTCCCGCACCCCGAGGTGGGTGGCGATTTGGACCAGGTTAACGTTCTCGAAACCCGGTACATTCTGGCGAAGGAATTCTACCAATCGCCAAACCACCGTCCGCCCAAGCGTCTCGCCTCGTGAAAGCTGGTCTCCATTGGACCCGTAAAGCTGGCTGATATGAATAAAATTGCCGGTGTGAAAGATGCCGTTGCCATAGTCATGGAAGTTGGTGCCAGTGATTCTCGGCACCTCCGGGATGACCTTGGCCAGCTCGTCACTCCAGGTGGAGAGATCCAAGCGGTAGCTTCGGATCTTGTCCTTGAGACGCTCGGGTTCTATCACATTCCATGGCTGCCGCGTGAGAACCTTCGCCGCCACTCCGCGCTCCACATCGACCATGGAGAGAAAGAAGAGCATGGTCATCGGTTGCATGACTCCATCACCACGGCGGCCCAGCTCGTGCTCAGCACCTCCGCGTGCGGCCAAATCGCCGTCGCCAGTGCAATCAATCAGGCAATCGGCCATGTGCGCAGTATTGCCCGACTTGTTTTCGATGGTCACCCCGGACACCCGATCACCCTCGCGAACAACGCCCGTCAACATGCTGCGACAGATAAGATTCACCCCGGCCTCGAGGAGCATTTCAGTCGTGGTCCGCTTGAACAATTCCGGATTGAAACGGATATAGCGGGACAAATAGAACGGATCGTTTGGATCGTCGTCGTTGCGCATGATCGCACATAGTCCGCGATCCATCATCCGCTGCACGATCTCCCAAGGAATTCCACCGATCACCCGGCGGGCCGAAGTATCGTAGAAGCCTTGCAGTCCGAGACCCATTCCGGCGACACCGCCCACGAATCCGTTTTGTTCGAACAGCGTTGTTTGCGCACCTTCGCGTGCGGCTGCAATCGCAGCCACAATTCCGGCCGGGCCGGCCCCGGCAACTAAAACCTGCGAGTGGGGCGACCGGGATACGGTCTTGGTTGCGCGGTTGGTATTGAAGGAGGGCGGTTGATTAAACGACATGAGGGGAAAGGGATTGACGAGAGTTCACTGGACCAGCGGTCGAGCCGCTGCCGGCATTGGTTGCCGGATCCACGCGGGGTTAAATTCGTAGTGCAGCGCACTGCTGATCAGATGAATCCTGCCGTTTCGCGCCTGAATGCTGGTGATGTAGCCCTTGGGTTCGCCCGTTTCGGGGCTGAGTTCGAATTCTTTGGTCCAGGCACCTCCATCATATTTGCGTGGCGGCTTGTCATCTGTCACTAGGCGGCGATGCTTCCAAGTCACGCCGTCGTCATCCGACAGCGCCGCATAGAGCCCGCGCACGGTGCGCTTGACGCCAGCGGCGTCGATCAACTCCATGCCGGTGGTAAAGGAGGCTAGGAATAGGCTGCCATCCTGCAGCCGCAACAAAGTTGGCCGCTGGCCGGAACCCAGTTCCTCGACTGTGCTGGAGCTGTAGGTCCAGTTCTTGCCCAGATCGTAAGTAACGCTGCGCAAGAGAGGCTCCTTGACCTTGTCGCGCCGCCCAAAGGACACGATGCCACGCCGGTCGGCCGTTTCCGCGATGGGCGCGTGGATTCCGGCGATCCATGCACCGGAATTGCCGGCTTGGAACACCGGCCCCGCGCGGCCAGCCCCGGGGTCACGG
>CAYVDZ010001115.1:0-2007 GCA_964450575.1 uncultured Opitutus sp. | reverse complement strand
GGATATAAGGCAGCGGAGACGGGGCTTGGGGTATTCCATCCGGTATTTATCTGTGTCATCTGTGGTTAAAAATTCAGGGACGAAAGTATACAGGATTAGAGACGGCGGAATTTCTGATGCCTTAATTGGTTCCTTTTTCGTGTGGTTCGTGTTTTTCGTGGTTCATGTCAGAGGAAGGGGTTGACGCCGCGGCCGCGGCCGTAGGACTGCCCGGGGTTGAGGTCTTCGGAGAGGAGTTCTTCACAGGAGTCGCACAATTTAGGATAGTGTCTCCGGATTTACCCACGTAATCCGCGTAATCCGCGGTTAAAAGATTGGCGTTTGAAAGGAACGACTGCCGTGGTTGATTTGCGCGCCTTGATCTGCAATTCTCTGTATCCGTGCCATCCGTGTCATCCGTGGTTAATCTGAACTGCCGAATTTAGGTTGAACGATCAGAGCGGTGTGTACTTCGCGCGAACCGCTGATCGTGTCCGTGCGGCACGCCGTTTCATCATTGAACACCCCGGGAACGACCGCTCCCCGGGAGTCCCGCGATCACCGCCCCGACGTTGCCACCACCGCTCGCGCGACCGCCTCGGCTCCGCCGGGTACACCGGCCTCGCCCACCGTGGTGACACGAAACGTATCCGAGAGACTGATCAGGCCGGGAACATCCCCGTACTTCACCGCGCCAGGGACGAACATCGGGTGCCACTGGTCGTTGACCGAGGCGAAGCGAAAGCCTTCCGTATCGATCACCGCGCCGTTCAGTTGTTGAGGCATCATCGCCGCCGCCGCCGCCGCAACCGCTCCCGCGCCATCTGCACCAACGAGAATAATCCGGGCGGCTTTCATCTCCGGGTGACTCCGGAGCATCGCGACCGTCGTCATTGCATCATGCACCCGCCGCACGACTAGGGATGGATTATAACCATAGGTGTACGCTGCGGCCCAGCGCCATTCATTGCGCGACGCATCCTGGCTCTTCACCGGGTTCATCGGCTGCTCCTTCGCTCCCGCCAGATATAAACTCGGGCACGCAATCGCGATCCCCGCCTCGATCAGGGTCTTCGCAGCGGGACTCAGCCCACCAGCACCGTCAAGAGTCTGCACCCCGCTGTTCGCCAGCCAAACCGCAATCGTTCCGTTCCATTTTACTCCCTTTGGCCGTAGGATCGTGCATGGGACCTCCTCCTGGTTCTTGCGGTCGTATACGGTGGTCGTAAGCAGTATATAATCTGCATGCTCCTTTTGCCCGAAACTAAAGGTAACATCCGTGGCCTGCGGTAAAGTCCGGCCGATCATGAGACTCCAGGCTCTACGCAACAGGTCCTTCTTTTCAGACAACAACCGGGCACCATCCTCACTCCAGTGTTTCAAGAGCGCTTTCTCGTGGGCAGCCCCGATCTTATCCCCGGCCGGCTTCGGATGCGTCGTCGTCCAGACGGTCGCTTCTTCCGGCGAACTCACCACGAAGGACCGCTCCAATACCGGCGCCTTAAAGCCGAGCTGGAAATGCTGGTTCATAAAACCATACATCGTCGTCCGCGAAACATGATTATAGTTATGTTTCCAATGAGTGTTAAACGTCGCCAGAAGGTTCTCGGGCCGCCCCAGTGCCTTCCAGACATTCTTCAAATCGGGATAACCCTTGGTCTCCAGTTCCTTGGTCCAGTCATCCGCCGTGGTCAGTCCCATCGGCTTCGGCGCAAAGGCCGCTGCAATATCAATATTACCTTGGTTGATCCGGAGGTAACTGGCGTTTTCGCAGGTGCATCCGCCCTGCATCGCCGTGCTCACCATCACACACGGGAAGGCCGTGGCGAGCCGGTCATCGATGGCCGCCAGCATCATCGCCTGCGTGGCACCGCCGCTGGCGCCGGTCACGGAAAGGCGGGCGGGATCGACGCCAGGAACGGTCAGAATGAAATCCAGAGCGCGAACACTATTCCACGTCTGCAATCCGAAATTCGACTGCAGACGCAAATCCGCCATCAGACTATATAAACCATTCGTTCCCGGTTC
>CAYVDZ010001114.1:0-2010 GCA_964450575.1 uncultured Opitutus sp. | reverse complement strand
ACGCAGCCGTTTCCCACCAAGCCCGCGCCCCTCATGCGTCACGGTTACACGGAGGCGGATGTCTCCACGATCTCACCCGAGGCTCGTGCGCTCACCACCGACCGCATTAAACTCTCGCCCAATTTCGGGCCGTTTCCCGCGCCCAGCCTGAAGGAGACGATCATGTTTCCGGGTTTCGACGGCGGCATGGAATGGGGCGGAGGTGCGGCCGATCCCGACGGAGTGTATTACGTCAATATCAACGAAATCCCCTGGATCCTGCAGATGGTCGAGACGCGACGCGCCGATGGGACACCACTTCCCCGGGGGGAACGCGACTATCTTGTTCACTGTGCCGCCTGCCACGGAATTGACCGTACGGGTTTTCCCCTCGCCGGTTTTCCGTCGCTCATCGACCTCGAGAAACGTCGCACGCCGGCGGAGGTGTCAAAGCTCACCAAAACCGGATTCGGTCGCATGCCCGCCTTCGATCGCATGCCCGAAGGACAACGCGAGTCGATCCTCGCGTATGTCTACGGCCGCACGGAGGCGGAGACCAGCCGCCCCGATGAAGCCGCTCCCAGCCGGAAAAAGGGCAGGGCCGTCGACCCCACCGTACCGCTGTATGCGTTCGGCGGCTTCCGGCGTTGGACCGATCAGGAAGGGTATCCCGCCATCAATCCGCCCTGGGGCACGCTAAACGCGGTCGACCTCAACACGGGCGTGATAAAGTGGAAGATTCCCTTGGGCGAATACCGTGAACTCACCGCCCGCGGCATCCCGCCCACGGGAACGGAAAACTACGGCGGCCCCGTCGTGACCGCCGGCGGCGTGATCTTCATCGGCGCCAGCGCCGACGAAACGATTCGCGCGTTCGACAAGGAAACGGGGGCGATGCTGTGGCAGCACCGTCTGCCGTTCAGTGGCAACGCCACCCCGAGTACCTACGCCATTGCGGGCCGACAATACGTCGTGATCTCGGCGGGCGGCGGCAAATCCGGTCGACCCGCCGGTGGCAGTATCGTCGCCTTCGCCCTGCCCGCGCCCGCACGCTGATCACCCGGTTCTGCTGCTGCAGATCACGGATTCCTCCTCCGCTCCGCTTCAATACAGCCACGAGACTCGCCGGAGACCGGTCCGCGCAGACGCGCGGATCTCCCGACGATCCCTACCTTCCGCCCAGTCGGGATTTCGTTATAGTTACTTCTGCACGGGCAGACGCGCATCGACTCCGCGCAAGTAATCGTCCAACTGCCGGCGCAGGTCCCGGGCTTTATCCGGCATCCGAACCGAAACGTCGTGCTGTTCCGAAAGATCGTCCGCGAGATTATATAGCTCGTCGCGCCCATCCTCGTAGAAATGCAGCAGCTTCCAATCCCCTTGGCGGACTGCGGACGCGTCTGGCTCGCGGCGAAATCGTCGACGCTGATCCGGGGCTGCGCCTGCTCGAACCCCGCTTCGGGATGATAATACGGAAAATGCCAAAAGAGGGCGCGCGACGCGTCAGACGTGGATCCGCCCCGCCAGACCGGCAGCCTGTTCCGGCCGTCGAGAGCCACTCCCGCCGAAACCGGTTTCCCTGCCACCGCTACCAGCGTTGGCGGAAGATCCACCCCGCTCATCGGGCTGTCGTTCACCTTCCCCGCGGGCACCGTGCCGGGCCAGCGAATGATCCGAGGCACCCGGATGCCGCCTTCATAGAGATTCCATTTACTCCCGCGCAAGGGACCGTTCGCCGCGTAGTCGGGATGACCGCCATTGTCGGCGGTAAAGATCACCAGGGTATTATCAGCGATCCCCGCATTTTGAAGCGCTGCCAGGAGCTGGCCCACGTGATGATCGAGCGTCTCCACCATCGTCGCGTAGGCGGCCCGGTCTTCCGAAAGCGTCTTTCAATGGTGATCATATAGCCAGCCGACCCGGGTATGCACCGGCGGGTGCACGTAATAGTACGACAAATAAAAAAAGTTTTCATTAGCGCAGCGACGAAGCAATCCATCGAGCTGGATCGCCACGCCCTCGTTCCTCGGG
>CAYVDZ010001113.1:0-2013 GCA_964450575.1 uncultured Opitutus sp. | reverse complement strand
GGAAAGATCGTGACGCCACTCGCGCAACGGCACCTCCACGACCTTGGCGCCGAACAACAAGGTGACCAGCTTGTAGACCACGAACGCCGGGGCGGCCATGACGACCTCGTCGCCGGGCCGCAGGAAAGCGTGTCCGAGGAGCTCGATGATTTCGTTGGAGCCATTGCCCACCACGAATTGCTCCATCCCCAGAGAATGCCGGGCGGCGAGTTTTTTGCGAAGCTCAAAGCATCCGCCATCTGGATACAGAGCGCCTTGCTCGAGTGCCTGCTTCGCGGCCGCCACGGCGCGAGGCGAGGGACCGAAAGGATTCTCGTTGGACGCGAGCTTGATGATCGTGGCCGGATCCAGCCCGAGCTCGCGGGCGACATCCTCGATCGGCTTGCCGGGCTCATAGATCGGCTGCGTCAAGACGGACGGATTGGCGAGCGACTCAAAGTTCATCCAATGACTCGAACACCATTCGACACCGCGACAAAAGCCCCAAATCATCCGATATGTTGCGCAGGTCCCTTGTTTTTCTTCTCCTTACTGTCGCCCTCCACCCGCTCGTGGCCGCGGTTTCGATTGAAACCGGAGAGATCGACGGGGCGAAGTTCACCCTTGCTCTCCCGGAACGCTGGAACCGCGGTCTCGTGCTGCTCGCGCACGGATTCCGCTCGGAGGATCGCCCGCTCGTGGCCGATCTTTTCCCCGACCAACTGGCCTACAAAACTTTGCTCGACGAAGGCTGGATGGTCGCGAAAACGAGCTATCGCCGCAACGGCCTCATCATCGCCGATGCGATCACCGACCTCGACGCGTTGCGCAGCCACATCGAAGAAAAATACGGGGCACCGCTGCGCGTGCTGCTCGAAGGTGATTCGATGGGCGGCTTCATTGTCACGCAAATGGCGGAGCGCGAGCCGGCGGCGGCAAAGCACTATCATGGCGCGATCGCCATTGGAGCGGCCCTTGACCTGCGCGAACCGAACTCCACGGCGGGCCTCACCCTTCAGCCCCGCATCCCGCTGCTCTTTCTCACCAACCAGTCTGAACTTCAGGGACCGAAGAGCTACGTCACCAGCGAGCTCGCGCGCGAAGCGGGATTGGCGCCGGTGCTCTTCCGCATTTCGCGCGATGGGCATGTGAATGTAAACCAAGCCGAGCGACTCGCGGCCATCCGCGCGGTGAACGCCTGGATCGACCGCGGTCGCAGCGCGCTTCCCAGTCCGACGTCGACGACCTCTCCGTTTTTCGATGCCACGGTGATGGCCGAGCCGCAGCCGAGCCAGGTGACGCTGCATGAGGACCGGCGCGGCTTTGACGCCCGGGTCATCGAGGTCTCGGCGGTTTATGGCAACGTCTTCATCAACGCACAACCGCAGGACTTCGCCGCCGTGGGCATTGAGCGGATGACCTGGTTTCGACTCACCACCAATGACCTCACGTTTCGCGTGCTCCATGGCCGCGACTTCAACAGTGTTAAGCGCACGGAGTGGGTCACGTTCATGAACGCGGACGGTTATTATTGGCTTTCACGCAACTACGCCGATGCCGCCGCCGCCGCCCAGTTGAAAGTCGGCGATACGGTGACGCTGCGACGGTTTGACTGAGCCGCCCGGCAGGCTTTCAGCCTGGCAAACGCAGTCGGATCCACCGATTCCACCGATGGACACAGATTACCAAGGCACTCTGCATTTCGGGCACTTCACTTTGCGGGTAAATGCAGTCAGGTGCTCACTGATCTGCCATTCTCTGTATCCGTGCCATCGGTGTCATCGGTGGTTAATCTGAACGGCCGAATTTAGGTTCAGGAAACCCACGCTCCGCGCTTTAGGAGACCGGCTCCCTGGGCTTGCGGCTCGGGACGCGCACCCACTGCATGCCCGCGGCTTCCGCGGCCCGCATCCCGGGTTCCGCGTCCTCAAACACGAGGCACTTTTCCGGCGCTACGCCCATCCGCTCGGCGGCAAGGAGAAACATATCCGGCGCGGGCTTTCCGTGCTCCACGTCCTCGGGCGTGATGACCAC
>CAYVDZ010001112.1:0-2014 GCA_964450575.1 uncultured Opitutus sp. | reverse complement strand
GTCAGCGGATCCTGAAAGGCGATGGACTTTGCGAGCAACTGCAGAGGTTTGGCGTAGTCGTCGCTGTCTTCGGGCAGATGCGCCGGGTAGATCTGATCGTGACGGATCGGCAGGCCCAACGCCGCACAATGCGCGCGGATCTGATGTTTGCGGCCGGTGACCGGAGTAATACCATAGCGGGCCCAATCCCCCTGCCGCTCGATCAGGGCCACGTGTGTCTCGGAATTGGGTTCGCCGCTCTCCTCGCGCACTTGCATGAAACGGTCCGGATTCTCGACGAGCCGGCTGCGATACGTCAGCGGCAAGGCGAGTTCAGGGCGCCAGGGGGCGATCGCCTCGTAGGATTTCTGAATTGATTTCTCCAGGAAGAGATCCTGGTAGGCGCTCCGCGTTTGCGGCTGAACGGTGAAGACCACGAGGCCGGCGGTTTCGCGATCGATCCGATGAATCGGAGCGAGCGTATCCAGTCCGAGCCTACGCTTAAGACGCACCAGCAGAGTTTCCTGGAGATAGCGCCCGGAGGGGATGACGGGGAGAAAGTGCGGTTTGTCGGCGACCACCAGGAGGTCGTCCTGAAAGAGCACGGTTTCCTCAAACGGGATGCGCGGTTCGGCCTCGAGCGCGCGATAATAATAGAGTCGTTGATGCGGTTGATAGCGGCGCTCGCCATCGACCGGAATGCCCGCGGCATCAATCACGTCGCCGGCCTGCAGACGTGCCCTCCAGATTTCGGGCGGAATGGCTGGAAATCGCTGCACGAGAAACGCGGCAATGGTTAGCCACGGTCCGGGCGGCAAGACCACGGAACTCGGACTCACTCCGTTCCGCGGCGGAGGCGGAGGCAGGACGGGGCGAGAGGGGCGGTTCGGGTGGTTCACTGAAACAAACAGCGCAGACATGGCCGTTGAAGAAGACAATGCCCGGCTGAAAGAAGATTCGACGCGCTTTGGATTCCGCCGGTGTTCTCCGCGCTTGCAATTTAACCGGCATCGCGACGATACAGCGCTGTGTTCAAATTAGCATTGGCGCAAATGCGGGTCGAGGGCGGCGCGAAAGAAGCAAACCTCGCCCGAGCCGAACGGTATATCACGGAATCCGCCGCGGCCGGAGCCCAGGTCGTATTACTGCCGGAAGCACTCAACCTTGGTTGGATGCACGCTTCCGCCCGAACCGACGCTGACGTTTTTCCCGATGGCGAATCCTGCGCGCGACTGCGACGGTCCGCTCGCCTGCACCAGGTGTATGTCTGCGCCGGACTGATCGAGCGAGCCGCCGACCAACTCTTCAACGCAGCGGTGCTCATCAGTCCGCGCGGCGAGATCCTCCTGCACCATCGCAAGCTCAACGAGCTCGATCTTGCCCACGATCTCTATGCTCAAGGCGACCGGTTGGGAGTGGTCTGCACTCCGCTGGGAACGTTCGGGCTCATGATTTGCGCCGATGGATTCGCTCCTGCGCAGATGGTCAGTCGCACCTTGGGATTGATGGGGGCCGACATCATACTATCCCCTTGCGCGTGGGCCGTACCGCCTGAACACGACAACACGCGAGAACCCTATGGTCAGCTTTGGTTGGACAATTATTGTCCCGTGGCCCGCGACTTCCGCCTGTGGATCGCCGGATGCAGTAATGTTGGATCCATCAACGAAGGACCATGGCGGGGACGCCGGTGCATCGGCTCCTCGTACGTGATCGATCCCACTGGAACAATCGCCGCCCACGGCCCATACGGCGTCGAGGCGGAAACGATCTTACTCGTGGATGTGAGTCCGGCGCCGCGCCCCGCACGCGGCGACCAATGGGCGAAACATCTGGCGTAAGGTCCTCGCCGCGATCCACGGCGGTTCGCGCTGATCCGCCTATCCGGAATGGACCGATGGGGTCGAGTGAACCGATGGGTCAGCCGGTTGAACTCTCAGCGTTGCAGGTTGCGTCGAGGGTTCAGCCATTCGCCTGACGGTGTAGATTTGATTCGCCGGCGTTGTCGCTGAGTTCTGTCAGGGGCGATCCAGCC
>CAYVDZ010001111.1:0-2014 GCA_964450575.1 uncultured Opitutus sp. | reverse complement strand
GGGTCGAGTGCGGCATCGTTTTCCGGCAAGTGCGGATCGCCGGCGTTGCCGAAGATGCGCTCGATGAAATCGAGATTCGCAACCAGTGAGCCGGGGACGAAGAAGCGCGTCTCCATCGCCCGGGTGGGAGTGAATCCGGGAACGGCCGGGCAAACCACGGGGCGCAAGTGGAGGGAAACAAAACACTCCGCCGGTTGCGGCGCCGTGGCGGTGAACGGGAGGCGAAGATGCTCGCGCGGCGGGGTCAGCGCGTGTTTGAGCAATCGGCCCCAGACGGCGATCGGCACCGTCTTTTTATCATCGGGAACGGACACCCCGAGTTGCGCGATATGGAAAATGCCCTGAGTCGTCCGGCGGTCGCTTCTGGGGTTGTGCAGCACCCCCTGGCGGACCCGGTAGGAGGAGAGAATGTCGCTCGTGAAGGTGTCCGCATCCGGTGGCAGCGAGAGCACCCGGGCGAGTTCGGGACGATCAAGCACGAGGGTCGTGCCCGGAAGCTGGGGAACATCACCCGGCGTCAGCGCCTCGAGGTGGTCGTAGATGAAATTTTGGATCCGCTGGTCGACGGGACAGAGATGGCGGGCGAGGGCACGGTCTTTCTCGCGGCTCAGCGCGAGGAAGTGATCCACCAACGGAGCGAGGCCCGTACGGTCCGTGGCGGGAGTTACAGGCACCCCAGGTTGCCCGATTTCTCGCAGCTTCAGGTTCAGGTAGGCGATGAGTTGTTCATCGCTTTCGGAAGCCGTGGAAGAATGAGGCGAGGTTGGAGGCGTGGATACCATGGTTGGAAAAGTGAGCCGGTTGAGGGCAGGAATCGACCGAGCAAGGCACGCGCCAATTTGCCTCGCAATCTGATTGATGCGGTCGCCCGACGATTCTGTCGTACGTGCGCTCGGCCAACGAGAAACGCCTGGGAAGAGCCATTCTCGCGGCTCTTTTCCGGGAGCCAGACGGAGTCGCTAAATCTGAGGAGACCACCGAGCTCGGCGGCCTGAAATCCCGCCGGAACCCTCATTGTTGCTCAGCCGCTTGATCTCGTCGAATTGCTTTTGCGAGATCAGGCGCCGGGGAACCCGGCGTTCAGCTTCCGCCACGAGCCGGGCGCGATCCTCGTCGGAGGGGGGATGCATTTCCCATTGCGCGTGATGTCCCTGCTGGCGTGTCCATTGGATGTTTCCTCCATGGACCGCAACATGGACCTGATATTTTTTTCCTTCGTCGTCCTTGTTCCACCAGCCGAACTCGATGCTCATGTCACAAGATGTTTGAAGGGTCACTGCCCCGCGAGCGGAAACGCTGCGAGCGTCGCGCCCACTTGAAATTCCCCCCGAAAAAACTTCACCTGGCGCACGATCAACTGTTCCGAGGTGAGATCGACAACCGCCCCCCCGAGCGGCGGGCAAAAGGATCCGGTATTGATCACAGTAATTCCGTGGGCGTCAGGCCAGATGCCGGGGCGATGGGTGTGGCCGGCGATCACGAAGCGCGCGGCCGGCCGATGACGCTTCGTCATCGCTGCCGCCTGGCTTGGGGCATGCCTCCAAGCCTGAAAGACCCGCAGCATTCGAAGCGGCGGCCAGACCGTGTCCGCCAGGTAATGCCACGCATACTTGAGCCGGTTACGTTCCGATTGGTGCCGTTGCGGGATGGAGGCGGCGACCCGACGAAAAAGGGCGAGTCGCTGGTCGAAGTCGTGATGTAGGCTGACCGGAAGACCTTCGAGTTCCGCCGCGATCCGGCGCTCGATGAGCGGAACGTCCTGACTCCAGGGAACGATGTTGTCGAAGAAGACATCCCCGTGGACGACAAACACGTCGCCCCCGGCGAGATCGAGTGCGTGGTGCGGCGAGAAGTCCGCGTCGTGATTGCCAGTGAGAAACGTGGCTTGAGCGCAGATCGCCGGAAAAAACGCCTGCACTTCACTGCGACAGGCGGCGGTGTGGCCGGGTGATGGGCCGGGACGCGTATCGAGTGAATCGCCGTTCAGAATAGCGTGGTCGACGCCGTCGAGGAG
>CAYVDZ010001110.1:0-2015 GCA_964450575.1 uncultured Opitutus sp. | reverse complement strand
GCGCCAGATGGAGCACGGGAAATTTACCCGCGCCGAGTTCATGGCGGAGATCGCCGAAACCACGAAGGGGATCGTCGAGCGCGTGAAGGGCTTCGAGGAGGACGACTCCGCCGCCCGCGAAACCGACATCCTCTCGCCCACCGACGGCAAGCCGCTTCGGGAAACCCTGCGCGGCTACAAATCGCAGGACGGCGAGTTCATGCTCTACAAGGTCATCGGCGGCCGGAAAATGGAGGAGAACGAAATCCGGGATTTGGTCGCGAATAGCCAGATTGGTCCGCTCGACGGCTTCATCTCCGCAAAAACCCGCAGCCGGTTCTCCGCCGTGCTGAAACTGGTAAAAGACGAGGAGAAAGGAAAATGGAAAGCCGAGTATGATTTCGGCGACAAGCAGGACATCGGCACGCTCGAACCCTTCTGGACCGATCCAACCAGCGGCAGCGAACTCTGCGAATCAGGCAACAGTTACGTGTTGCGCGAGCGCGAAGGCGACACCTGGAAACAATCCTTCCGCGTGGGTCGCCTGATGTGCCAGAAGCCGATTCCGCGCGAGGCTGCCATCAAGCTCGTTTCGGAGGGAAAAACCGACCTGATCCAAGGATTTATCTCGAAGAAAGGCCGTCCCTTCGACGCGTTTCTCAAACGCGACGATGCTCGCATCGCGTGGGAATTTCCTCCCCGGAAAGCCAAGCTCGACAAAGATGGCAAACCCGTCGCGCGCAAAGCCAAGGCCCCGCCGGATCTCTCCAAAGCCGCCGTCATTGGCCAGAGCAAGGCGCATAAAGGCGGCGAAGTGCTCGAAACTCCGGACGCGTTCTACGTCCGCCGGCCCGATCAGGAAAACCGCGTGGTCTTCACGTTAAAGCGTCAGCTCTGCGGACTCGACCTGCCCACCGACGAGGTGAAACGTCTTTTCGAAGACGGGCGCACCAACCTGATCCAGGGTTTCATGTCGAAGCGCGGTCAGCCCTTCGGAGCGTTCCTGGTGCTTTCGAAAACCGGCACGAAGGCCGAGTTCGAATTTCCGCCAAGATAACTCCAGCATCGCCGGCGCGTGAAACATTCACGCGCTTCCCGCGCGTTTTCCGATGCGGTTCCGATTCATCGTGAATTAGCTTTCCTGCAACTGGGTCAGGGCTTGCGCGGGGCCGGCCCGTCCGAGAAACGCCGAACGCCGTCGTTAGCTTGCCCGCGGCTTGGGACCATGAGTAACTTTGATCCCGAAACCGCGTCTAGCCGATCACTGTGAAATTCCCTCAGACACTCCTCATCGCCCTTTTCGCCCTCACCACCATGGGAGGCGCGGTTCTGGCCTGGCAGCAGTACGGTGAGTTGGTCGAGCTGCGCGCCTCCGCCATGAACCGGGATGAACGCGCGGATATGCAAAAGCGCGTGTGGGATTTGGAGAAGAGCCTGCGCGCGATTCAGGACCAACTGGCCGCAGCCCGAGCAAGATCCTCCAACGACGCGGACGCTCTTTTGGCCGCCGGTACGGACGGCGAACGACCCGGCGGCGAACGTGAAGGTCGCGGTGGCCGGGGCGATCCCCGAGGGGAACGCGGCGGCAACCAGATGCAACAGGCACTCGCGGTCCGCGAATTGATGAGCAAACCCGAGGTGCAGGCGATGTTGAGCTTACAGCAGAAGGCCGCCGTCGAGGCCCGCTACGGAGCCTTATTTCGCACGCTGAATCTCACTCCCGAGCAAACCGACAAACTCAAGGGGCTCCTCGCGGATCGCAGCAATACCCGCATGGACGTGATGACCGCCGCGCAGGAACAGGGCATCGACTCGCGCTCCAATCCAGAAGAGGTCCGCAAACTTTTCACCGCCGCGCAGAACGAGCTCAACAACAGCATTAAAGCGGTCGTTGGCGAGAATGGCTTCGCACAACTGCAAACTTACGAGCAGACGCTCCCGCAGCGTGGCCTCGTGAACGACCTTCAGCAGCGGTTGAGCTTTAGCGACACGCCCCTTTCCGCCTCCCAAGCCGACGCCCTCGTGCAGATTCTCGC
>CAYVDZ010001109.1:0-2017 GCA_964450575.1 uncultured Opitutus sp. | reverse complement strand
GTCGATGCCGCTGGCGCGGTCGACATAACTCGTGATCGCACCGCCCATCGCCGGCCACAGCGCCACGCGAAAAAAGGCGTTCTGGAGCACCAAAAGCCGGCGCCCGCCCTCGGTGGTCCAACGGACAACTGGTTTGGTCGGCTGTCCAGTCGTGAGGCGTTGCCGCCCGGCCGGCCGCCGGGCTTTTACACGCATCGGGGGTTTCCCGTTTTTACTTTTCATGAATTCCACTCCGATCGCAAAATTGGGTCTCGATCTGAAATTGCTGGCCCCCGGCTTTCATCGCCGCCGCTTCCAAGCCGGGGACGTCGGCTTCGACGCCTGGATCTGGCGAGGGAGCACGGGCCCTACGCTGCTGCTGAACGGCGCCACGCACGGCGACGAATACGAAGGCCCCACCCTGCTGCGGCAGTGGGCGGAAACCTGGCGGCCGGCACGCCTGCGCGGCACGGTGGTTATGGTGCCGGTCCTCAATGAAGGCGCTTTTTTTGCCGGTCACCGCTGCCACCCGGCCGACTCCGGCAACCTCGCACGCGCTTTTCCCGGCTCGGCGCGCGGATCGGTGACAGCCCGCCTCGCCCACCTCTTCGACACGCAGTTGCTCGCCAAGGTCACGCACTATGTCGATCTGCACAGCGGTGGCGTCGCCTACGAGTTGTTTCCGTGGGTCGGCTACCTCACGCGCGATGACCAGGTCGGCCGCACCCAGCGCGCCATGGCCGCCTGCTTCGACTCCTTTTGGTGCTGGGCGGGACCGTTCCTGCCCGGCCGGACGCTGAGCGCCGCGGCCGTCCGCAACATCCCCGCGATCTACGTCGAATGCCGCGGGGCTGGCGGGGTCGAGGCGCAGGATTTGCAGGCCCTCCAGCGCGGCCTTGAAAACCTGCTGCAATGGACGGGCTGCCTGCCCGGTCCCCCGCGCACCCTGCGCCGGCAGAAAACCCGCACCGCCGGCGATCCGCAGGAAGCGCACCTGCAGGTGCATCATCCGGCGCCGCTGGACGGCCTGTTCGGCTCGACCGCCAAACTCGGACAACGTGTTCGCAAGGGACAGGCTCTCGGTTTCGTCCACGGGCTCGGCAGTTCGAAAAAGGTCCCGGTCAAGGCCGAGCGCACCGGCCGGATCGTGCTCGTGCGCAACCAGCGGTCGGTGCGCAAAGGCGACGCGCTCTTCACGCTCGCCCCGATTTAAGCCGGCCGGAGGTGTTGACATCTCGATCACGCTAGCAGCCCTCCATCGACCACCCAGGTCGTGCCCGTGACGAAGCGGGCGCGGTCCGAACAAAGAAAGGCTACCGTCTCCGCGATATCCTCCGGAGTCCCCGGGCCGAGCGGCGTTTGGTTGACCACATCCGAAACCACGCCGCGCGCGGCTAACTCCGCGTGCTGCTGGATCGAGGTGTCGCCCCGGATGTCACCCGGCGCCACCGCCACGACCCGGATGCGATCCGGCGCCAGTTCCTTACCCATCGACTGCGCGAGCGAGGAAACCGCCGCCTTCGTCGCGGCATAGAGCATCGCCCCACGCTGCGGCCGGATGGCATTGACCGAGGAAATATGTATGATGGTGCCTCCGCCGGCAGCCCGCAGGTGCGGCACCGCCGCTTGGGAACAGAAGATCACGCCGCCGAGATTGACGCCGACCAAGCGGGAAAAATCGGCCGCCGTCAGCTTCTCCAGCGAGGCGATGGCCGGCACCCCCGTGATGGCCGCGTTGTTCACCAGCACATCAAGGCCGCCGAGCACTTCGGCCGCCTCATTGACAAATCGGACGCACTGGGCGAGCATGAGCCCGGTCACGCCCATCCGCACGTGGTGCTCGACGAGCCGCTCAACCGAGGAGGGGTCGACGCGGCCGGTCGCGTCGAGGGGAGTGGGAGTGGCGGACCAGACGCCGCCGGTGAGTTTCAATTTATTCATCAAAAAGGGAAAGCCCGTCACGTGACCCGAAACTCCGCCACGGGCTGGCCCGTGACGCCGGGATCGAGGCAGAACAGGAAGCCCGCCTCGGGTTCCG
>CAYVDZ010001108.1:0-2017 GCA_964450575.1 uncultured Opitutus sp. | reverse complement strand
CGCCGAGATCGGCGAAGGCCAGAGTGTGGCCGTCGAGGAACTTCAAGAACCCGCGCGGTCCGCCCCGATGTTGAATGTAGGGCCAGCCGTCGGCGTTGACCGAGGCAAGGTAGAAACTGTCGCGCCGGCCAATGAAGACCTCCTCCTGCGCCCCCATCTCGTCGGGACCGGGGGCAGGCGGGATTTTCTGTGACCGCCCGTAATAGGCCTCCTGGGCGCGGAGCACCCCGGCGGTGAAGGTCGTGCTGATGAAATGATGGGCCACGCGAAAACTAGACAGGTCTGTCTATCATGGTGCAAGCCCAAAATAGACAGAGTTGTCTATTATCTTGCCGGCACCGCGGGGATCGGCCTTTTTTTCGCCATGGCTGAAACCGAAATCTCCTCGCCCAAGCGCGATCACCTGATGGCGACGGCGTGGCGGTTGTTTTATCGGGATGGCTACCGGGTCGTGGGGATCGATCTCATTCTGGCGGAGGCGGGCGTCGCCAAAATGACGCTCTACCATCACTTCGCTTCAAAGGAAGAGCTCATCGTCGCGGTGCTGGAGCAACGCGATCGCGAGTTGCGCGCGTCAATGGTCGCGACGGTCAAAGCCTCCGGGCGATCGCCTTCGCGCCGTTTGCTTTCGGTCTTCGACTGGCTCGAGGGTTGGTTTCGCAGCGAGGATTTCAAGGGCTGCGCGTTTATTCGAGCCCTCAGTGAATACCCGGATCCCGACCACCCGATCCATCAGACGGCATGGCGCCATAAATTGGCCGTGCAAGCGATGCTCGCTGAACTTTGCACCGCGGCGGGGGCGAGGGAATCCGCCGTGCTGGCCAACACGCTCAGCGTGCTGATCGACGGGGCGATCGTCGCGGCGCATGCCACCCGGAGCACGGCGCCCGCGGTCGCGGCCCGGGCCACGGCGGTTGCGTTGTTGAAACTGGCGACGGCGTGAGGGTGATCCTTACTTTCCCAGTACCCGGGCCAAAATCAGCGGGGCGACGACCGTCGCGTCGCTTTCGACGATGAACTTCGGCGGCGAGCCGGCGAGCTTGCCCCAGGTAACCTTTTCGTTGGGCACGGCGACGGAGGAGCTGCCGTCGCTGGTCGTCGAATCGCTGATTTTGGAAGAAGTCGATGGAGCCCTCCTTGTTGCGGGGGAATTTCGCGTTAATCGTATACCATTCGGCCAGTCAAGTCATGTATTCGATGCGGTGCGCACGGGGTGGAGGTGTTCGGTTCCGTGCTTTAGGTTGGCCGTATTATTCGAGTAAAGGCAGCACAAGCGACACCACATCATTCACAACGCTGTCACTCGTCGGCGAAGCAAACTCAGCCCTCCTTGCTTTCCAATCAAGGCTCTTGATCTGGTCTGCAAGAATCACCCCGCTTACATCCAGCCCCTCCGGCAGCGGAACTTCGAATGGATAACGTTTTACCTTCGAGGTAACGGGGCACGCGAGAAACAACCCCGTCTTTCGATTG
The DNA here is from genome assembly GCA_964450575.1 of uncultured Opitutus sp. Lineage (GTDB taxonomy): Bacteria > Verrucomicrobiota > Verrucomicrobiia > Opitutales > Opitutaceae > ER46. Next base: position 544 of record CAYVDZ010001108.1, on the reverse strand, counting down.
TAGGACTCCGGCGATAGAACAAACGCTGGCCGACGTCCTGCCTGCTCATGTCCGGCTTGCGGATCGAAACTAAGCCATACGAGATCACCGCGTCGTGGAACGTAGCTCATCACCAGACTTCCTTCCCCACAGCGTGTCCAGTCCCGATCGCTTCGTGGCGATTCGCAGCACTGACCCGCTTCAGAAGGTCAGCCAACGCATGGCGCTTCCGCACAACCGGGCGAACCACGAGTGCACCCGACTTGAGGGTCAACTCCACCTCCGAGCCTTCGGAAATCTTGGTTTCCGCGGCATAGGCCCGAGGAATCCTCAGAGCGAGACTGTTCCCCCAACGCTGAACGGCAGTTCTCATGGCTCTACAACGTAGCTACGTGAGAATCACCGTCAAGGCGTCATTTCCTGGCCAACCGTGTCATTGAGCGACACCGGTGTCAGTCCGGTGAAAAAGGAGTCAAACTTTGCACTTTGCACTTGTGACTGAGGCGGGGATGTCGCACAGCAAGGTCATGCCACGCAAACTGCATTCATCTCAACCCGGTGCGCG
>CAYVDZ010001107.1:0-2019 GCA_964450575.1 uncultured Opitutus sp. | reverse complement strand
TCATGTTGTGCCAACTGAATCCGGGGAACGCCACCGGGAGCAAATCGAGGCCGCGCTCGCGGCACCACGCGACATCGGGTTGCCAGACGGCGGTCGCGTGCGCGGTGGCAGCCTCAGGCGTGCGATAGCGGCCGGGCGTCCAGGGCGAGATGACGTCGGCGAGCTGGATGAGTTCAAGCAGCGCGGGGTCGGCGACGGCGTCGCGGCTCAGCGTGCGCCAACCAGTGGGGACGCCGAGCATGAGGGCGAGCCCTCCACTCTCTTTGTCGTCTTTGAGAAACGTGATGATCTTGCGCCAGTCGTCGAGTGAAGGGCGGGGCTTGTCATCCTTGAAGCCGCAGCCCCAGAGGGCGAGGAGCGGTTTCCCCTTGTGCCGCAGATAGGCGGGATCGCGCGTGAGCTGCGTTTCGCGGAGAAGTTTTTTCCAATCGGCGATCAGCACATCGGCCTGGCCGGGGGCGAGGCTGCTGAGGTCATACATGAGCGCGTAAACGCGACCGTGTTGGCGGGCGCCAGCGCGGACGTTCTCGAGAACGGCGTTATTGACCGCGAGGGAGGTGCCGCGCGACAGGGAGTTGATGAAGCGTTGGAGAAAGACTCCGTCGATGCCATGCTCCTCCATCCACGCGAAGTGGCGAAGCACGGTTGGCCGGCGATACGAGCTGAACACTTCCGCAGGCGTGCCGTCGGCGTGGCGGAGGTCCGTGGGATAACGCTCGTCGGCGGGAAACTCGCTGAGGTCGGGCCAGAGATCGACGCGCACGTTGCCGGGCGCGGGCTTGGCGCCGCCCCTGGACCAGTGATTGTAGCCGCGCTGGGCACCGTCGCCTTCGGCGTTGAACCAGCCTTGGTAGCCGACCATGACCTTGCCGGTCAGCGTGGAACGGTCGACCGCACGGTGCGCTGGCGTGACGCACCCGGCGCCGGCGAGGAGGAGGGCGAGGGCACACGCCGGGCGAAGCCAAAGACGGAGAAGCATATTACGAGAGGTTGGGAACGTGGGACCGCCTTGAAAGCAAGAGAACGCGTGCTTTCCGACGTTGGCCCCCGGGTGGGCGCGAAGTGTCGCACAATCGGGTGCATCCCTGCCATCCCCTTAACGGGGGATGCCCAAGGAGGGGACTCTCCGCTACATTCGGTCACCCCATTACACCCGTCCTCGGCCTCTTTCCGGCTCAGGAGCCGACCCCGCGTCCCCATTCCAATACCGAGTCGGTCAGCGTTCGACATGAAAAGAAAATCCCTCCTTCTTCCTTGCAGGCCCCTTCGCGCTCCCACTGGCACTTCGTAAAGTCGAGATACCTCCCCTCGTCGACCACCCCGTATGAATACCCCTCCCAACACCATTATCCGGACACTCCTGCTCATCGGCGCCAGCCTTGCCCTTTCGTCCGTCCGGTCACCCGCCGCGGAAGACGAATTGATCACCCTGAATCCGTTCGTCGTCAGCACCGACGCCAACCGCGGCTACTACGCCACCGAGACGCTCTCGGGCACCCAGTTGCGCACCCAGGTTCGGGATCTGGCCAATCCCATCACCATCCTCACCGAGGAATTCATGCGCGATATCGGCGCCGTGAACTATGAGGAAGCCCTTGAATTTCTTCCCAGCACCCAGGCGTTCAAAGGGGATTCCTCCGATCCGGAATCCGTCACGTCGCGCACCGGCACGCCCTTCACCGTGCGCGGCTTTCGCTCCACTTCGCTGACCAATAATTTTTTCACCAGCCGCATCAAGGTGGACAATTTCAACACCGAGACGGTGACCCAATCCCGGGGGCCCAATTCCCTGCTCTTCGGGCTGGGCTCGGTGCGCGGGGGGCTCGACGCCACCAACAAGGCGGGGCGATTCAATGCCGACAGCTACGGTCTGGAAGTGCGCTTCGACTCGGAAGGCTCGAAGCGCGCCAGTGTGGATATCAACCGGATTGTCATCCCCAACAAAGCGGCGCTGCGCTTCGCCGCCTTGTCCACCGATCAACGCACCCCGCGTGAGTTTCAGTATATGCGGCGCAACTC
>CAYVDZ010001106.1:1670-2023 GCA_964450575.1 uncultured Opitutus sp. | reverse complement strand
GGCCACGGAAAAGAAAAACGGGCCGGTGGCGGATGCCGTGCGCGTCTTCAAGGAACTTCCTCCGCGGCTTCCCGCGTTGATGTTCGCCGAAGCGGTATGGAAGCAGATCGAGAAGAAGTCCCTGCCCGCGAATGGAATTGTGGATACGGCACAGGTGCAGGAGCTCGCACGCGACCTTGATGCGGCCACGCTCGGGCGGAAACTCTTTGAACTCGCCGCCGCGGCGCGAGCGAATGGGTTGGATCCGGAAGGCGCGCTGCGGCTGCATACGACCGAAGTCATGCGGCAGGTCGAGCAACGGGCGGCGGCCGAGGCCGCGGGTGCGACGGAAAATCCGACTGCCGACTAAGGCC
>CAYVDZ010001106.1:0-1660 GCA_964450575.1 uncultured Opitutus sp. | reverse complement strand
ACTTCCGGATCATTATGCCTCCCGCGATCGAAGCCTTGCCGCCCGAAGTTATCGCGGAATGGTGGATACCATTCGAGGATTTCCTCGCGAAGGAGCGCCGCTACTCGGTGTATACGGTTCGCAACTACCGGCAGGCGTTCGAGGATTTCTATCGCTGGCTCAGCTCGCCCTCGGTGGGGCTTTGGTCCGGCGGGATCGATGCGCTGGGGCCGCGGGAAATGCGGGACTTTGTGATCGAGGCGCAGCGGCGTTTCGACCGGCGCACGTTGCACAATCACGCCTCGGCGTTGCGCACGTTTTTCAAGTTTTGGATGCGACTGGGACGGTTGCGGCGAGATCCGCTGCTCGGCGTGCCGTTGCCGAAACTCGAGCAGCGGCTCCCCCAGTTTCTCACCGAGGAGCAGATGCGGGCGCTGCTCAACGGGCCGCAACGGCTGCTGCAGAACGGCACCGCGGATGCGCACACCACCTGGCGTGATCGTCTCGCGATGGAATTGCTATACGGCGGCGGATTGCGGGTGAGCGAACTGGTCGCGTTAAACTTCGGCGCGATCGATTTCGACTCCGGCGTAGCCCGCGTCGTGGGCAAAGGAAAAAAGGAACGCCTGTGTCCGCTCGGTCGCGTGGCCCTCGAAGTGACGAAGCATTTCCGCGCGACCTTCGCACCCGATAAAGGCCCGGCCGGCGCCGTGCTGGTGAATGCGAACGGCACGCGTCTGGATGTTCGCACGGTTCAGCGCATGCTCAAGCGCTACCTCGCGCTGGCCGACCTCCCGCTCGACCTCACCCCGCACAAGCTGCGGCATTCGTACGCCACACATCTGCTCAACGCCGGGGCGGATCTGCGGCTCGTACAAGAGCTCCTCGGACACTCCCAGCTCGCCACAACGCAACTCTACACGCACGTGAGCATCGCGAGACTGAAGGACGTCCACGCCAAAGCCCATCCCCGGGCGTAAAAAGCGCGCCGTCTCCTCCACGCTCACCAACTCAAACGCCGCGCGCTGCCGTTGCCCGCGTCATCATAGAGGGTGATTTCCGCCGAGGTCGCGTTGGAGACCCGGGCGAGCGGGATTTCGAGCGTGAACGTTTCCTCCCGTCCGTCACGAATGCCGTCGACCGGTTGCTCCACTTTCTCGCGTACGTTATTGTTGAATACGACTTCGATGCCCTCGAGCAGGGAAAGCGCGTCGCGGCCGTGTACGGTCAGGACGATGGCCTCGTTGGTCCGCTGCGCTCTGGCGGCCAGAATTTCCGGAGGCGTGAAATCGACGATCAAGTCATCGGTTTCGAACGTATGCACCAGGCGATCGCCCACGGGCCGGGGCGCGGTTTCAGTCGCGACGAGTCGCGTGAAGTAGACGCCGTCGGGAAGGTGTTTGGTGTCGAATTGGGCGTAGTTGTCGCGGCTGGACACGACGAGGTCGGTCCACTCGCTGTCCCCTTCCCGACGAATCGAAAACGTGGAAAGAAGGTTGTCGCCATCCGGGTCGAGCAGATTCCAGAGCACGACCTGCGTGCCGGGCGAGACCACGACCTGGCTACTGAGAAAGTTGCTGCGGCGCCGGTCTTCGTCCCGCGTGGTTTGCGTCAACTGGCTGAGTGAAACCGTCGCGGGTGGAGTGGGTTCAGCCGCGGGAATGACGGCAAACCCTGAGGA
>CAYVDZ010001105.1:0-2023 GCA_964450575.1 uncultured Opitutus sp. | reverse complement strand
TCGATAGCTCGGACGACGACATCAAGCGGCTCGCCGACAAGATCAAGAAGAAGGGTCTCGATGTCGGCTCCGTCGTGGCGCCGGTCTGGTTCGAAGCCTCCGCCATGGGCAACGAATCCATGCGCGCCGCCTGGGTCACCCACGTTCGCAAAGCCGTCAACATCGCGAGCAAACTCCGCAAACTCGGCGTGCGTCCAAACGGCATCGTCCGCATCGACAGCGCCGCCTCGGTCAAAGACTGGGACAAAGATCCGAAGGGCAACACCAAGATCATCGCGCAATCGTTCCGCGAAGCCGGCAAGATTGCCAAAGACGCCGGCGAACGTCTCGCCGCTGAAGGCGAGATTTGCTGGGGCGGAATGCACTCGTGGAAACACATGATCAATCTGCTCGAGGCCGTGGGCATGCCCCGCGTCGTCGGCTTCCAGGCCGACATGTCGCACACCTTGCTCTATACTCTCGGCGAGAACGCTGAAGCCCACCGCATCGTGCCCAAGACGTTTAATTGGGAACCCGCGGAGTTTCACAAGGCCATGGTCAAGCTCACCGACGCGCTCCGCCCGTGGACGATCGACTTCCACGTCGCGCAAAACGACGGCACCGTCCACGGCTCGGGCTCCCACGAGAAAACCGGTCGGCACTGCCTCGCCACCGATCCGAAGGGAAAACTCAACATCCCGCGCGACTCCGGCTACTGGCTACGGGACAGCAAGGGCAAGGTCACGAAGAAGATTAAGCACATCTGCTGGGACGGTTGTATGTTCCCGAACGAGGTCATGACGAAGCAACAAACGTGGAATGACATCCTTACCGCCATGATCGAGGTTCGAAAGAATCACGGCTGGGTCGGTTGATCGCGAAAGGATCGAGGGGCGGGTAGCGGCGAGTTTACCGGCCGCCCTACTCGCTTCTCCCGGCTCGCTCCTCACCGGACCCGTTTCTCACCGGACCCGTTTCTCACTCCATTTCATATCGGATCACGCGCTCCCGTTTCCCGCGCCTCACCCCTCGTTTCCCGCTTTCGTTACCCGCACTTTATAATTAATGAAAACTCTGAATGTCGGCATGATCGGCTACGGCTTTATGGGCCGGGCTCACTCCAACGCCTTTCGCAAGGTCAACAATTTCTTCCCCCTCGAGCATAAGGTTGTACTCAAAGCCGCCTGCGGTCGCGACGGCGCCAAGACTCAGGCCTTCGCCGATACGTGGGGCTACGAGTCCGTCGAGACGGATTGGAAAAAGCTGATCGCGCGCAAGGACATCGATCTCATCGATGTCGCCGCGCCCAATAATGTCCACGCCGAGATCGCCATCGCCGCCGCCAAGGCCGGCAAGATGATCATCTGTGAAAAGCCCCTCGCGATGAACGCCGCCGAGGCGCTCACCATGGTGAAGGCCGTCGAGAAGGCCAAGGTGGCCAATATGGTCTGGTATAATTACCGCCGCATTCCCGCCGTCACCCTGGCCAAACAGCTGATCGACGAGGGCCGGCTCGGGAAGATTTTCCACTACCGCGCCAAGTTTCTCCAGGATTGGACGATCAACGCCGATGTCCCCCAAGGCGGTCCCGGCACCTGGCGGCTCGATGTCAATGTAGCCGGCAGCGGCGTGACGGGTGACTTGCTGGCGCACTGTATTGATACCGCGCTCTGGCTCAATGGCGGCATTAAAGACGTCTCCGCCATGACGGAAACGTTCGTCAAAGAACGCCCCGACGCTGCGACCGGCAAGAAGAAGAAGGTCGGAATCGACGATGCCAGCGCCTTCCTCGCGCGTTTCAACAACGGCTCGCTCGCCACGTTCGAAGCCACGCGCTACGCCCGCGGCCACAAGGCGCTGTATACATTCGAGATCAATGGCGAAAACGCCTCGATCTCCTGGGATCTCCACGATCTCCATCGCCTGCAATACTTCGATCACCGGGATGCCGGCGCCATCCGCGGCTGGCGCTCGATTCACGTGAGCGACAGTGACCATCCTTACATGAAGAACTGGTGGGTGCCCGGTCTGCAGATCGGCTACG
>CAYVDZ010001104.1:0-2027 GCA_964450575.1 uncultured Opitutus sp. | reverse complement strand
GCGGCTTCAACCAGCGCGGGCAGATCGAGGCCCAACGCGGCCGACATGGATTCCAGCACGCCAATACTGAAATTCTGCTTTCCGTTCTCAACATCCGAGACGTATTGATAAGTGATGTCTGCCTTCTCAGCCAAATTTTCCTGCGAAAGACCGCGTGATTCCCGAAGAGTCTTGAGGGTGCGGCCGATGGTGGTTTTGGCGTCCATGAGCCTCAAGCATAGCAATTGACGTAAAGTTAGTCTTTCAACTATAGTCGAAATCAATGAAGGCCCCGGTTTTAATTCGCGGAGATTGCATGGCTGAAATGGCGCGGCTGGACGACAACTCGTTGCACGCCGTATGCTCCGATCCGCCTTATGGATTGGTGGAGTTTTCGGCGGGTGAGGTGGACAAGCTGCGTTCGGGCAAGGGTGGGGTGTGGCGCATTCCGCCGGCGATGGACGGGTGTGAGCGGCGGCCCTTGCCGCGGTTTTCCATCCTGACGCCGGTGCAAAAGCAGAGCATCGAGACCTATTTTCAACAGTGGGGAACGGTGTTGCTGCCAAAGCTGCGGCCCGGCGGGCATGTGTTACTGGCGGGCAACCCGATGCTGCAGATGTATGTCCAGGCGGCGTTGATCGAAGCGGGCTTTGAAAATCGCTCGACGATCATGCGGGTCTATCACGGATTTCGAGGCGGAGATCGCCCGAAAAATGCGGAGAAGGAGTTTCCCGAGGTCTGCGTGCAACCGCGCAGTAATTATGAGCCTTGGATGCTTTTCAGGAAGCCCATCTCGGAGAAAACCGTGGCGGAAAATTTACGCCGTTGGGAAACGGGCGGATTGAGAATGCTGGCGGGGGGCAAGCCGCTCCCGGATGTTATCCAGAGCTTTAAAACGCCGGAGAATGAGCGAGCGATCGCCGACCACCCTTCGCTGAAACCACAGCATCTTTTGAGGATACTGGTGCGGAGTCTTTTGCCGATGGGAAAAGGCATGGTACTCGATCCGTTCATGGGCTCGGGCTCAACATTGGCGGCGGCTCAGGCGGTGGGCTACGCCAGCATGGGAATCGAGCTGGACGCGGATTATTTCAAGCTGGCTCAGGGCGCGGTGCCGAAGTTTGCAGCGCTGTATCCGGGCGCGAAAGGTGCTTTTTTGGACGACGCGACGGCGGCGGGCGGAGAAGCGATTCGGGAGGATCAGTCGCTGATGTGGGACGAATCCAATGCCGAGACTGAATCGGCTCCGAACGGGACAGCGGTGCTTGGGGTCGGATTAGGGTAAATCACCGCACTTTTTGCGCGGGTGATGCGTGCCTATGATGACGGGCGCTCGGCGAGGACGCGGGCGACGCAGGCGGTGAGGTCGCGGAAGGGGGCCGTAAAAACCTCAGGCTTTACCATTTACCTTTCGCACTCACTCCATCGCGGAGGTAAATGGTAAGGCCCGACAGTCTTCGGCCTGCTCTGCTCGCCCGCTGCACCCGCCGCCTGGCCGACGACTGGCGCGCCGCCATCTCTTCATCGCGCCTCCCGGGCCTGTCGCTCACCACGCGATTACCGCTTCACTAACACCGCCGTCGACTTTAACACTGCTCTGGATAGGTGACGTCGTCGTCCTTGAGGACGTTGCAAAGATTTCAGAGCTTGGCCGACGATGTCTTGGATCTTGGGGGCGGGCATGCGAGCGAGTGGCACAGGCATTCCTGCCCGTGCGGTTGGTGGATTGGGCGACGAGGACGAAGCCATCAAGGCTGCACAGACAGGAATGTCTGTACCACTCAGGCGGCGATGACATCGACGCCGCGCAGGCCGAAGCGCGGAGCGGCGGCGAGGAGGTGGCGGTCGTTCGAGAGGATCTCGGCAAAACCCGCCTCGGCGGCGCTGGCGAGGTGCAAGGCGTCGGCGGCGCGCAGATAAACCGTGGCCGGAGCGTGACGGAAGACGACCTCGACTCGCGCAAGATGGGCATCGGTGATCGGGAGCCAGCGCAGCGCCCCGGCGGCCTCGTCGGCGGCGACCTGAGCCAGCAAGGCTTCCAAGTGGGC
>CAYVDZ010001103.1:0-2033 GCA_964450575.1 uncultured Opitutus sp. | reverse complement strand
CTTCACGATCTCAGGAATCTGTTCTTCGCCCGTCGGAGGAATCGCTTTCGGATCCGCGGCCGGATCAAAGGGCGGCGGCGTGAAATTGTAAGCGGCCAACTGATCGAAACCGAGCTTGAGGTAACCTTTCTCCACCGCGGGCGGCGCGATCGGTCCAGAGCTGGGCGGCGTCGCGACCGCGTTCTCCGCCGCCTGCGCGGGTGCGGTCGCTGAGAGTCCAACGGCTAGCGGCAAAATCGTCGCTAGCGCCCAACCCGAGACGGAAAGCAAAGGCGTCTTCATTGGCGCCCACCGTAGTCAGCCTCGACGCGGCGTCAAAAAGGATTTTCAGTAACGTGGCGGCGGTGGGCTGAAATTCCGCGGGCGGCATCGATTCGCAGCCGGGAAGACCCGGCTTCCGCCTCGGCCCGACGCCTTCCGGTATGCTCCCCCTCCACCGTCGAATACCACCCGGGTAATCAGATCCCCGGATGACCGACAGACCGATCCTCCGGACTCACCCCGGCGACCCTCCGATTTCGGCCATAGCCCCTCCGCGATTGACGCTCAGCGCCGACCCCGCTTCGCTCCCCTCGCATGTTCATCATCTTGGGTGGCGATGGGAAAGAGTATGGCCCGGTGACCGCGGACCAAGTTCGCGCTTGGATGGCGGCTGGCCGGGCCAATCTGGATACGCAGGCGAAAGCACTCGGCTCGGAAGAGTGGCGCCGCTTGGTCGACTTTGCCGAATTCGCCCCGGGCGGCGGAACACCTCCGCTCGTCCGCAGCGACAATCCCGCAAGCGCCGACCACAGCAGCGGCCCATCGCTGGTTCCGGGGATGACCTCCTTCCCGGCCCCCGTAAACACCTTGGAGCTCGCGGGTCGCGGCACGCGTCTTGGCGCCTTCATTATCGACCGGGTGCTTGCCGCCCTGTGCGCTCTCCCGGGCGTTTTGTTGATGGGTCCGGCGTTCGCGACGCTGATGCTCGCCGCCAGCCGCGGCGAACAGCCCAATCTGGAGGAAATTAACGCCGCCAGTTTCTTCCTCGGAGCGGCCGTGGCCGGTTTGGGTTGGCTCGTGCAGTTCGGGGTCCAACTCTGGATGCTCACCACGCGGGGCCAATCCATTGGCAAACGGCTGCTGAATATCCGGATCGTACTGTTCCAGGCCAACGCTCCCCCCGGATTTCTCCATGCCTGGCTGCTGCGGAACTTCGTTCCCGGCATCATCTCGCTCGTGCCCTACCTCGGCTTCATCTTTGTGCTCGTCGACGCGCTCTTCATCTTCAGCGAACAGCGCCGCTGTATCCACGATCATATTGCCGGCACTAAAGTGGTGAAAGTCTGAGTCGGGCCCGCGCACGCCTTCTGTATTTCCGAGGCCGGGCGTGCGCTTGCACCCGGCGGGTTGCACGCTCCATCGCGCGTCTTACCTGAGCACCCATCCAAGTTCGAGCCTTACTCGACCGGATTCGGCGGATGACACGCACGCCGCACGTTCCCGTTGCCAAGCGCGGCCAAGTCTCAACGCTCGACCGCCACGCTCTGATGTCTGCCTTTACGCACCTCCCTCTTGGCCAATGCATCCCTGACAGCCCACACGCGGTGTCGTGCAGCCTCCCCACGATGCGCGCCGTGCGCGGCTACGAGGAAAAAGATCCGGCGATCATGGGACAGCTCACCTCGGGCTATCCGCGTTTCGTGGTGCACCCCTTCAGCCGCCAACTGGCCGCTCATCTCAGCGCCACCTTACCGGCGCTCGCCGGGCGCACCCTGTGGCTCACGTCGTCCGCCCGCATGGCAGATGCGCTCGCGACGATTCTCCAACCTGCGACCCCGGCGACAGCAACCTTCTCCCACGACGGCCTGCACGGCGCCGCCCATGCGGAATCGTCCGACGCGTCCGCCCGCGCCAAAACTTTTCTGCAAAACGTCGGGGGCTTTCTTTCCTCCCGTGAAGCCGAGGACCACCTTGTCCGACTCGGCCTCATCCCATGGCCGTATCCAGAAAATCAATTCATCGGGGATTCCGCCACGGAGGTACGTCGTCTC
>CAYVDZ010001102.1:0-2033 GCA_964450575.1 uncultured Opitutus sp. | reverse complement strand
TCCAACTTCTCACCACTGACACCGGAATCGCCTCCTTCGGCCTCGACCCCGGCACGGGCGATATCCTGCTTGCCGACTTGCTCGACAACACCGTCAAGCGCCTCGTCGCGACCCCGTCAGGTACGGCGGCGCCGTTTCCTCCGACCTTGTCCGCCACGGGAGCGTTCACCGATCTTGCTTCGCTTACGCCAGCGCCAGGCCTCGTGGCCTACGCGCCTAACGTTTCATTCTGGTCCGATCACGCCACGAAGCGCCGGTGGTTCGCGCTCCGCGACAGCACGTCGACCTTCGGTTTTGAACGCGATACGCCGTGGGCACTGCCCCCCGGCGCCGTGTGGGTGAAGCATTTCGACCTGGAACTTATCCGCAGCGAGCCGTCGTCCTCCCGGCGGATCGAGACGCGTTTTCTGGTGAAGACGGCGACTGGTTCCTACGGCATTACGTACCGTTGGAATGAGGCGCAAACCGACGCATTTCTCGTGCCCGACGAGGGCGCCGGGCAAACCTTCACCGTATCCGAAAATGGGGTACTGCGGTCGCAAGCCTGGCGTTTCCCGAGTCGGGCTGAGTGCCTCACCTGTCATACGGCGGCAGGCGGACACGCGCTCAGTTTCAACACGCGCCAGCTGAATCGCGTCCATGGTTTTCCCGGCGGCTCCGCCCGGATCATCGAAGCGCTGGCCACCGCCGGTTATCTTTCCGGTGCGCCTTCCGCTTCAGCCGATCTGCCGGCGCTGGCGGCCGCGAATGACCTCACTCGCACGATCGAAGCCCGCGCGCGTTCCTCCCTCGACGCGAACTGTGTGCAGTGTCACCAGCCCGGCGGAACCGCCTTGGGGAGCTGGGATGCGCGCAGCACCGTACCGGTGACCCTCGCTGGTCTCATCAATGGCCCGCTCGCCAGCGGAAATCCCGATCCCGCCGCCCGCGTTCTGGTGCCGGGAGATCCGGCTCGGTCCGAGTTGTTGAATCGCATCGCTCACCGCGGTTCCGGCCAAATGCCGCCCGTTGGCAGCACGGAGCGCGACCTTGCGAGCGAGGCTTTACTGCGGGAGTGGATTGAGACCCTCGCCACGCCTGGGCCGGTGCCTCAGCCGCCGAGTCGGATCGTCAATCTCGCCGCGCGCGCTCAGGCGGGTCGGGACGCGAATGCGCTCATTACTGGCTTCGTGATTGCCGGCGATGGTGATAAGACCGTATTAATCCGAGGCGTTGGACCGACCTTAGGTGGAGAACCGTTTAACGTTTCGGGTTCGCTGGCCGACCCGATTCTCACGCTCTTCGGGCCCAACTCCAGCACGCGCATTGCCGCCGTAAACGACAACTGGCTGGCGGCCGATGCCGCTACCTTCAACGCCGTCGGAGCCTTTTCCCTTCCGCCGAACAGCCGCGATGCTGCCATCGTTGTGACGCTTGCGCCGGGCGCGTACACCGCCCAACTGGCGGGCAGCGATGCGATCAGCGGCGTCGCGTTGGTGGAAGTTTATGACGCCGATGCGGCCGCATCCGCAGTTCGCGCGCGCCTCGTCAACACCTCGGTCCGGGCCCACGTGGGTACGGGTGCCAACATCCTGATTCCGGGGCTCGTGGTGAGCGTGGGCGCCCACAAAACCGTGCTCATTCGCGCGGTGGGTCCGCGGCTCGGCGCCGCCCCGTTTAATGTCGAGAGTGTGCTGGCTGAACCTGTGATCACGTTGTTCCTCGGCTCTCAACAGGTGGCGGCCAACACCGGGTGGAACTCGGCCGGGAATGCCGCCGGGATCCGCGAAGTCGCCGGGCGCGTGGGCGCTTTTCCGCTCCCCGAGAATAGCCGCGACAGCGCGCTGCTCGTCACGCTGCCTGCCGGCGCCTATACGATTCAAGTCGCCGGCGCCAACGGGACGACCGGGGTGGCCTTGGTCGAGATTTACGAAGTCCTTTGATTTCGGATACGCTCTTCAGACGCACGGTCGAATCGACCAGCAACCGCCGCGCAGCTCCCGCAGCGGGCCTTTAGGCTTTGCCCTTTGATCCTCCGTTCCCACGATTGCTCC
>CAYVDZ010001101.1:0-2033 GCA_964450575.1 uncultured Opitutus sp. | reverse complement strand
AGTTGCTGGCAGAGCTGCGTGAGTTGTTCGAGTTCAGTCATCGTGGATCCAGGATCGTGACCGTGGGTAGCGCCTGAGGACTCAACGCCAACTCGGATTGTCCGGCGAGATTGATCAGCGACACCATCGCCAACCCGACATATTCATCCGTTCCGTCCGCGACCACCGAACGAAGCTCCCCGACTTTCCGCTCGCCCCCATAGAGGGCGGCGCCAGGCATCGGCCGTGGACCTTTCCCGCGGATGCGAAGCAAGCGACGACGAACCTGTCCCATCGACTTGAGCCGGGCCATTACTTCCTGTCCCAAATAACAGCCTTTGGTGAACGAAATCGCTTCATCCTCCAAACCGGCTTCATTCGGCAAATCATTCGGACCAATATCCGCCGGCACCGCAGGGATTCCCGCCGAAATCCGAATCGTCTCCACCGCGTCCAAGTCCAGCTCGGGCAAATCCTGTAACGCGCGCCTCACTTCGCCCTCAACGTCACCCCGAAAAACCCATTCCACATTCGCCGGCTGGCTCCGTCGTCCCGGAAAGATAAACTCCGCGCCTCCGCTTCGCCCGAAACGCTCCAAGGGAACGGATCCGAAGATGCTAACGGCACCCCAATCCGACGTCTGGTCTTCCACCGTAACGTCATCCGCGATGATGAAGCTCTCCAATCGCTCGCGCAGCACAGCGGCTGGCGTCGTGTAGCTTCCAATCCAAAACTCTTCCGGCTCCGCGCCCGCCAGCACAAATCCGTCACCCAAGACCTTCCCTTTCAACGTCAGCCACAGGCCATAAACAGCCCCGTTGGCCACCTGACGCAGGTCGTTCGTGAACTGCCCTTGAAGGAAGCTCAACGCGTCCGAACCGGTGATCCGGAGCCAAGCCGCCGGCTTCCAAACGAAAAAAGCCGGCGAAGTAGAAACGGTGATAGGGTTCAAGAAGCCTTTGTTGAATGACTTGAAAAAAAAGTGATAGAATTTGAAACCCTGTGATTGACTAAAGGGTATCAAAGTGGCTTTGTCTGCCACATCAAGTTTAACACTTCTCCCGCTTAGCGGGAGTTTTGGGGTAACTAAGAAAGCAAAGGCCGGCCGCTTAGGGGTAAGCGGCCGGCCAATCTTTTTTACCGGGGTTCGCGAAGCGACCAAACCGGCAGCCAACGAATCATTCCGGTCTGTCCTGCGTGGCGGACGCTCGGCCAATGACCGGCCCATGAGCTCGCAAACGGAATTCGCCCGCATCCGCGCCCTCGTTGGTCGGGTTCACGATCCACAAAAGCTGTGCGCACTGTCCCTGGAGCCCGCGCGCGAGTGCGAGCTTGCCCCATCCCAGGGCCCGGCGCCACTCTGATCCTCCATGCAGAAAACGTCCGACATCAACGTCGTCGAAACGCGCGCCCTGCCGTCCCCTGCCGCCCTCCTCGCGGAGCTGCCCAAGACGGACGCACAAGCGGAATTCGTCACTCGCACGCGGCGCGAAATCCACCGGCTAATTTTCACGGATGAGAAGCGTTTCCTTCTCATCGTCGGCCCGTGCTCGATTCACGATCTCAAAGCCGGCCGCGACTACGCCCAAAAACTCGCCCAGCTGGCCCGCGAGGTTTCCGACCGCATCATGATCGTGATGCGGATCTATTTTGAAAAACCGCGCACCACCGTCGGCTGGAAGGGCCTGATCATGGATCCGAACCTCGATGGCTCACACGACATCGCCACGGGCCTCCGCACCGCCCGCACGTTCTTACGCGAGGTGCTCGACTTGGGACTTCCCACCGCGACCGAGTTGCTCGACCCGATCACTCCGCAATACATTGCCGACCTGATCTGCTGGTCCGCCATTGGCGCGCGCACCGCCGAATCCCAAACGCACCGCCAGATGGCGAGCGGTCTCTCCATGCCACTCGGTTTCAAGAACGGCACCGACGGCGGCATCGCCACCGGCATCAACGCGATCAAGGCCGCCGCCCATCCTCAAACGTTTCTCGGCATCAACCTCGACGGAGCCGCCTCCGCCATCGTCACCCGCGGCAATCCTAACTGC
>CAYVDZ010001100.1:0-2034 GCA_964450575.1 uncultured Opitutus sp. | reverse complement strand
GTTTCAGTATAGTTGAACACGCTGTTCTCCTCCTCCTCCGGTGTGCGAAACACCCGAGGGGTCGCGTCGGCTTGCAGCTGCGCGGCCGGCCCGGAGAAGAGTGCCGCATACGTGGTCATCTTATGATAGTAGTCTACATAACCCGTGCTCGGCTTGCTGGAGAAGGAGTGCTTCGCCGTCATCCCGCTACCGAGATTCAGATTCCCGCTTTGATGCGATATTTGATGAATCGGATTGCCGTCGGCACCGCAGGGATATTCGCCATCGAAGTAGGCCACATGCGTGTCCGGGGTTCGGGTGACATCGCCTGCCATCGTGAGGCTTGAAATCAGCGTGCCCCGACACACTTGGCGCTGCGCGTTCACATACGGCACCTCGCGCATGACGAGGAACCCACCCATGATCTGGATGAAGTAGCCCTCGTCGCGCAGGCGCTTCAGGTCGGGACTAAGACTTATCGGTTTTTGTGACATTGAAGATGGTCCCCTTATGTTTCACTTCCACCGTCCCGCCCGGGCCGAGTTCGCCGGCGTGGGGCCGCGATTCCGCGTGACGATAGGTCACCGCGAAAACGATGTTCGGCCCGTGCGGACCGGGAAACGCCAGTTGCACCACTTGTTCGAAGGTGACGCGGGCCGCGGGCACTGGCTCGGGGCGCGAATTCACCGTGATTTCGTAACCTTTGATGGGCTTCGGACCCGTGATGAAGTGTTCGATCCCGGAAGCGGCCAGATCGACCAGCTCCGTGTGTTCGATCAACCGGTCCGTGCCGCTGCGGATTTCAAGAAAGACCGCTTCCTCTGGCCCAACCTTACCCAGCGCATAAAGTGCCGCGCCGCTGACGACGGGCTTACCCCACGCCAACTGATGGCCGTTCAACGTCAGCTTGAAGTCGCGGTCGGTCAGAAACGCGATGAAGCGCTCAGCACCATGACCGCGAAGGTCAAACGGTTCGTCGAGCCGGACGTCCTCGAAGTCACCGCCCGGAAGGACGGCGAACAGGCTGTAGCCCACCTGCGGGTCGAGGCCCGCCGCGGCGAGGAGCTGACGCCCGAGCGGAACCGGGTCAGTCAAGATAAGAGGGCGAAAGTTGACACCGCCCTGGGCGAATTGGATGCGATAGCCGCAGGCGGGGCGCAGGGCGCGACTCTCGCGCACGGCAGCACCCACGTCGTCGAATTCAGGTAGTTCGTTGGTAGCCATATTATTTTGTCGTCAATGTTGGGCGGGATAATTCCGCCGTTAACGATTCAATCGCCGCCACCCGCCCCGACCGGTAAAGATACTAGAATTTCTTGCGCAACGTCCCGATGGGCGCCGGGCCGCAAATAAAAAATGCCGGGCAGCTTGGGCAAACCCGCGCTGAGGGTTCCGCGGGAAAGCGCCCACGGCGAATATCCTCCAAGAAACCTTTCAGCTTCTCTTGCCGGTTTTGTAATTCCCGCGCGGACATCGCGAGCGGTTCCGCGACTTGATCGGTAAGGGACACAATTTCGACGATGGCTCCGGGGAAGGTTTGGCGGGCAGCAACGATAAATGCCGCGGCGCCCACATCCTTTGCTTCGGTCGATCGTTGCCGCCCGGTGCGGACGCGACGAAGCGTCCTCACCCCATCCGCGCGCACGAGCACGTCATCGGGCCGAACGATGATTTCCTCCGCTCCAAACTTGAGGCTCAGTTCAGTAGGCGCTTCCGGCTCTTGCCCCTCCCGGATCGACGTGAAGTAGCGCAGCATGCTGAAAGCAAACGTGCGGTAGTCGGCTTCGTAGCCGTGCCCGGACAGGCCGTGGAGCGTAAACGCCGTCGTAATTTTCCCGGCGAGTTCCTCTTCGCCCGCAATGGAGCCGTTGGCGACCAACCCTTCGAACACCGTCCGAATCGCATCGTGCATCTGCGTGAATCCGGTCGCAGTTCGGCGTCCGCCGACTCGCAGGATATGGGTATAAAAGAAGCGTCGTGGACAGGATTCGTAGAGGGCAATCTGGTGTGCGCTGAAGCGCAAACCGCTTTCGATGGCCAGTGGAATATTCCCCA
>CAYVDZ010001099.1:0-2036 GCA_964450575.1 uncultured Opitutus sp. | reverse complement strand
CCCACTACGTCATCGTCGATGCCATCGGTGTCACCAAGTCACTCAAGACCGCCAGCCGCCCCCTGATCACCAAACCCACCGTGCCGCTGAAGGACCTCGCGATGGGCGTGATGATGGGCGCGCATGACACCGACACCGTCAGCTCGCTCGCCGGCCGCCTCGCCCGCCTCAACAAGCAATTGGAGCCGGCCGACCACGCCCGCCTCGCGGAAAAATCAGGCGGCGTCGCGCTCTCCGCCATCGTCAACCAGTTGTTCAACGCGATCGACGCCGACGCCATCGAGCAAAAAGCGCTCGAACTCGCGCAGCAGCCCGCCGGCACCAACCCCGGCGATGCCAACCGCGAAAAAGCGCAGGCCGCCCTCGTGAAAGCCGCTGCCAATGTTTTCAACGGCCCGCTCATCGAGCTCCTCGATACGATTCGCCGGGAAAAGGAGCAGACGCTCAACCACCAGCACCTCGACTAGGTGCTCAACGCAAGCTGGGACAAGGACGCCCGGCAAAACGCCGAGGCGCTCGCGCAAGATTTCTCGACGTGGCTGGTGGCTAACGAGTACCAGCTCGCCGCGCTCACGATTTTCTACCACGAACCGTATCGCCGCCGCGACGTCACCTTCGCGATGCTCGCCGCCGTGATGGCCACGCTGCGTGCCGATGCGCCGCGCTTCGCTCCGCTCCGCGTCTGGGAGGCGTACCGCCAGCTCGAAAATTATCAGGGCAAACAACCGATCAGCGAACTCACTGCGCTCGTTGCGTTGATTCGTCGCGCCAGCGGGATCGATGCGCAGCTGACGACCTTCGACGACACCGTGCGGAAAAATTTCCAGAGCTGGATCATGTCGCACCACTCCGGGCCGAACCCGAAATTCACCGAGGCGCAACTCGCGTGGCTCCAGATGATCCGCGACCACATCAGCAATTCCTTCCACCTCGAACGCGACGACCTCGAACTCGCCCCCTTCGACGGCGAAGGCGGCCTCGGCCGAATGCACAAACTCTTCGGCGACCGGATGGACCCGCTCATCGCGGAGCTTAACGAGATGCTCGTTGCCTGATGAGTATTCCCGCGAACTGGACCGAGACGGGCATCGAAGAAACGCTGCTCCCGTTCGAAAACGGACAAACGCTTCGCCAAGGCTGGAGCCCGCAATGCGAGCGATTTCCCGCGCCGACGGAGAACGATTGGGGCGTGCTTAAGACCACGGCGATTCAGGACGGCGAATTTCAGCCCGAACATAACAAAAAATTGCCGGCGGCCCTTGAGCCCGACCCTCTGCTTGAAGTCGAACCAGGCGATTTGCTCCTGACCTGCGCCGGCCCTCGCGTGCGCTGCGGCGTAATTTGCCTCGTGAAGCAGACTCGCAGACGGCTGATGGTCTCGGGAAAAATGTATCGCTTCCGCGCTGATCCACGAATCGCGCTCTCTTCCTATTTGGAGGGTTTTTTGCGCTCTCACGACACGAAGAAGTGCATCGATGCGATGAAGACCGGCATCAGCGACAGCGGCCTCAATCTGACCTTGGCGCGGTTCAAGACGTTACGCGTTCCTCTTCCAACGCTCGCCGAGCAGCACCGAATCGTGGCGAAGATCGAGGAGTTGTTTTCGGAGTTGGACCAAGGAGTGGAAAACCTGAAGCAGGCGCGGGCGCAGTTGGCGGTGTATCGGCAGGCGCTCCTCAAACACGCCTTCGAAGGCAAACTCACCGCCGGCTGGCGCAAAGCCCACGCCGCTCAGCTCGAAACAGCCGACCAACTCCTCGCCCGCCTCCGTCCAGAACGCGACGCCCGCTATCAGCCGCTCACACAAGAGGAGATCGTGGGACTACCGTCACTGCCCGTTGGTTGGACCTACGTTCGGTTAGGAGCGTTCATCGAAACCTTCGATGCCGGTAAGAGCTTTAGCTGTGACGAACGTCCGCCGAGGCCGGAGGAAGTCGGTGTCGCGAAAGTCAGTGCCGTGACGTGGGGCGAATACCAGGAATCGGAAAGCAAGACCTGTCGCGATAACGCGAAAATAAATCCCACCTATTTCATCC
>CAYVDZ010001098.1:941-2037 GCA_964450575.1 uncultured Opitutus sp. | reverse complement strand
CGGAGCCTATCTCCGATAGGTGACTGAGCCAGCAACGCCGGATCGCGACTCAAGCTCAAGTAGATTTGAGCGTTTATTTCTGACCGAGTCCCTAAGCGGAAAAGAGTAACCGGTTGGAGACTTCGTGGCGAAACGCGGTGACCTTACGCACGTCGAGCGCCAGAACAAGGACGGAAAGCGCGCATGACCCCGCGGCAAATTATCTTGGAGCCCATTCCATCCCGCGGCCAGCCTACGGGCCCCGGGGCCAACTCCACGTTGCCCGAAAAGCCCCACGCGCCCCCCGGAAATCCGCACCCGGTTAATCGGATCGACCAGTAAAATGTCGCATATGCGACATTCTACTGGTCGATCCGAAATCGTCCTTTTCGCGAGTTACATGGTGTGAATTCCGCCTACTCCTGCCGGTGGGCGGCGGTGCGACCAAAACCATGTCGCATATGCGACATCGTTTTGGTCGCGCTCGAACCACCAAACAAGTTGCGGGTCGAGGGACGACTCCGCCATTACCTGACCTGCCATGCCACGTGCCGCCACGCCACCACCTCCGCCGCTTGCACCCATCCGGGCGACGGCGATGCGGGTGCTGGTGGCGTTGAGCTTCGCCCATCTTCTAAACGATACGATCCAAGCGGTATTGCCGGCGATGTACCCGCTCCTGAAGGCGGCGTACCACCTGAGCTTCACCCAAATCGGGATGATTACCTTCGGTTTCCAAGTCACCGCCTCCGTCCTGCAGCCGCTGGTGGGGCGCTACACCGACCGTCGCCCTTTGCCCTACTCCTTGCCATGGGGCATGGGTCTGACGCTGATCGGGATTATCTTACTCGCGGCCGCCAACAGCTATGCCTGGCTGCTCGTTGCCTCCGTGCTCATCGGCATGGGCTCCGCAATTTTCCACCCTGAAGCCTCGCGGCTCGCTCGCCTCGCTTCGGGCGGACGCCACGGTTTTGCCCAATCCCTGTTTCAGGTCGGCGGGAATCTCGGCAGCTCACTGGGCCCACTCGCCGCCGCCTTGATTGTGGTCCCGCGCGGACAGGCTCATGTCCTGTGGTTCTCCGTTCTCGCGGGGCTCGCCATCGTCCTGCTGACCCGC
>CAYVDZ010001098.1:0-931 GCA_964450575.1 uncultured Opitutus sp. | reverse complement strand
CCAAGAACGCGCGGCCGCGAGCGTTCCCCACCCGGTCCCGTCAACCGGACTTTCCCGCCCGCAAGTTCTCCGTGCCGTGATCGTGCTCGGGGTCCTCATCTTCTCTAAATATATCTACCTCGCGAGCCTCACGAGTTACTATACCTTCTATCTCATCAGCCGCTTCGGCGTTTCGATCCAGCACGCCCAACTCTATCTCTTCGCCTTCCTGTTTGCCGTGGCCGCCGGCACCATCATCGGCGGGCCGGTCGGTGATCGATTCGGACGCAAGGTCGTGATCTGGATTTCCATTCTCGGCGTCGCCCCCTTCTCCCTCGCGCTCCCTCACGTCGGGCTGATTCCCACCGCCGTGCTGTCCGTTGTGATCGGCCTAATCCTCGCCTCCGCTTTTTCGGCCATCCTCGTTTACGCTCAAGAACTGGTTCCGGGAAAAGTCGGTCTGATCGCCGGTCTGTTTTTCGGCTTCGCCTTTGGCATCGCCGGAATCGGCTCGGCCGCATTGGGCAAACTCGCCGATCTCACGAGCATCGAATACGTGTTTCAGGTATGTAGTTATCTCCCGCTGCTCGGTTTGACGACAGTGTTGTTGCCAGGGAAAGTGGCGAGTCGCGGGTAGCGGGTAGCGAGGCGCAGGTCGCAGGGAGTGCGTAGCGGCTGCCCAGCATTCAGATCCAATCTGATCCTCTTGCTCACACCCGCTTCTTCAGTTTCAGCAGGGCTGATGACCCCAGTCGTTTTCTTTCAAGTCCTGAGCGAAGCGCTCCATTTGTTCTTCCGCGGACAAGACCGCTTCAGCCGCCGGTGGGGAGGCGGGACCAGGTGGAGTGGGCGGATCGCGCGGCGGAACCCGATCAACTGGATCGGCCGGCGCCGGTGCGGCCGGGCCCGGCCGACCAAAGGCCAGAGCGTCATCTGGTCGCTTCGGCTCGTT
>CAYVDZ010001097.1:1564-2040 GCA_964450575.1 uncultured Opitutus sp. | reverse complement strand
GGAATATGTTTATCAGTCATTGGACGCCTTGCCGCCCGGAGTCCACGTGCCGGAGGGACGGGAGAAACCATGGGGGACGGGCCACGCCGTCTGGTGCGCCCGCGAGGCCATCACGGGGAATTTCGCCGTCATCAATGCGGACGATTTCTACGGGGCGGATTCGTTTGCGCAGCTCGCTACCTTCCTGATTGGTCGTAAGGGCGAAGAGTTTGCGATGGTGGGCTTCCGCCTTACGAACACGCTGTCCGAGCACGGCGTGGTTTCCCGCGGCATCACGACCGCCGGCGCGGACGGCCGGCTGCAATCGATCGTCGAGCAGGTCGGCATTGCCGCGGATGAAGTCGGGGTGGGGAGGAATTTTTCGGGGGACGAAATTGTTTCCATGAACTGCTGGGGTTTCACACCCGCTTTGTTTCCCGGGCTCGATGCGCAATTTCAGGAATTCCTCTCGACCCGCGCGGTCGAACCGAAGGCCG
>CAYVDZ010001097.1:0-1554 GCA_964450575.1 uncultured Opitutus sp. | reverse complement strand
TCTATCTGCCGGCCGCGGTTTCAGCGCTGATCGGGCGGGGCGGCGCGACCGTGCAGGTGTTGCCCACGGAGAGCACGTGGTTCGGTGTGACCTACCGGGAAGACAAACCGCGGGTGCAGGCGGCGATCGCGGCGCTGGTGCAGGCCGGTCAGTATCCGAACGAGCTTTGGTAAAGCCAAGGATTGTTCGTCCCGCGGACGCTGGACTGAGCGGTGCGCGTTTATAGTTGAGGGCAGTCTGGATTTGGCCGTTCGTCTCCGGTCTTACTTTTCGCATGAGCCACGCCGTTTCGCCGCCCAGCCTCGAACCCATTGTCGCCGCTTTTGCCGTGCGCGGCCGGTTCGTGTCCGCCGCGCCGTATGGTAACGGGCATATTAATCAAACGCTGCTTGTCGTCATGGCCGACGACGGCGGCTCCCGACGTTATATTTTTCAGAAGATTAATCATCGCATCTTCAAGAACGTGCCCGCGTTGATGGATAATATCCGGCGGGTCACCGCTTATATCGGACGGAAATCATCGCGGACCATCGCGCTGGTGCTCACGCGCGACGGGCAGCCGGTACTGCAGGACGCGTCCGGCAATTGGTGGCGGGCGTACGATTTCATCGAAGGCGCGCACACCGTGGATCAGGTCACGAGTGAGTCCCAGGCGCGTGAAGCCGCCCGGGCCTTTGGCGATTTTTCGGCGCAGTTGGTCGACGTGCCTGGCGGGCGTTTTCATGAGACGATTCCGCGGTTTCACGATACGCGCTCCCGGTTCGAGGACCTGCGCGCAGCGATCGCGGCGGATACGTGTAGTCGCGCGGTAAACGCGCGGGCGGAAATCGAATTCGCACTCGCGCGGGAGGCCGACACCGACGTGCTCCTGGGACTGCTCGCCCGCGGCGAGGTGCGCGAGCGTGTTACGCATAACGACACCAAGATCAACAACGTGATGCTCGATGATGTGACCGGGCGCGGCGTCGCGGTGATTGATTTGGATACCGTGATGCCCGGACTTCCGCTGTATGATTTTGGTGATCTGGTGCGGACCTCCGCGAGCTCGACCGCGGAGGATGACCCCGATCCCACGCGGATGCACCTGAATCGGCCGCTCTATCGCGCCCTCGTTTCCGGATATCTGGAGACCGCGGGCGATGCCTTGAACGCTACGGAGCGCGCGCATCTTGGCTTCGCCGGCAAGCTCATGACGTTTGAAGTCGGGATTCGTTTTCTCGCCGACTATCTACAAGGCGATATCTATTTCCGGACCAAATCGCCGGACCATAATCTCGTGCGCGCGCGGACGCAGCTGGCCTTGGTGAGCAGTATTGAAATCGAACAGGACGCCATGGCACGCATCGTGGCAGACGTGCATGGAGCAGGGTGACTTTATAGCCTAAATTCAGAAGTTTATTTTACCCACAGATTACACAGATAAGTACGGATACGGAGAATTACTAATGAAGAGGTACCTAGCCGCAATTCACCCCCAAGGTGAAAAGACTCTATTTTATGCCTCGTCAGCTGAATCTATGGGTTAACTCAGGTTCGGGCAAGTGCCCAAGAGTA
>CAYVDZ010001096.1:0-2042 GCA_964450575.1 uncultured Opitutus sp. | reverse complement strand
GTCTTCCACAACCTCGTCTTCGTGAGCATCCGCAAGACCTACCCGATGCAAGCCTGCAAGATCATGCACGGCCTCTGGGGCATGGGGCACAATGTTCACCAAATACCTCATCGTAATGGACGACGACGTGGACGTTCAGAACACCAGCGAAGTCCTCTTCCGCCTCTCCGCCAACACCGACCCGCAACGCGACAGCGTCTTCACTAAAGACCCGTCCGATGTTTTGGACCATGCAACCAGCGAAATCGCCAGCGGCAGCAATCTCGGCATCGACGCGACGAAGAAACACCCCGGCGAAGGTGGAGAAGCTGTCTGACTCGTAGCGGCCAACCTGATGAAGACGGATGTTATTCCAGATCGTCAATTTTGATCAACTCAACGAACTCGCAAGCAAGTGTTTTCACTTGGAATTCGATCCCGATAATGATGACTTCATTCCTGTCTCGTCTGCCAGTGGTGGCCGTTCCGGCCGAGAGCGGCACAGAGTCGAACACGGCTCGAACAAAACCCCATTTGCGTAAGGTTCCGGTAAGCCCGTTTGGGGCAGCATGCGTTTGACGCGGGCGGAGAACGTCGGCGTAAACTTTTCACGACTTATGAAACGATTGATTTGGGTGACGATGATGGCGGCACTGGCGACCAGCGGCGGCTGGCTGCTGTTGCACGCGGCGGAAAAGATGGAGGCGCTCCCGGATGATCTCACGCGATTAGTGCGGAAGGCGTTTCCCGAGGCCAGCATCGTCGAGGTGGATCGCGAGGGCCGCGACGGGGATACCCATTATGACGTGAAACTGAAGAATGCGCCCGACGGACGGAGCATTCGCCTCGAAGTGTGGCCGCACGCGGGCATCACGGATATCGAAGAAGACCTTAAGCAGGACGAATTGCCCTCGCCGGTCTTGAAGGCGCTTAAGAAAGAGTTTCCCAAAGCCGCCATCCGCGAGGCGGAGAAGCGCTCCGAACTACGCGTGACATATCGCGTGAAGGTCACCATTGATGGCCGGAAGCGGGAAGTGACCGTGTCGCCGCGCGGCCGGATTCTGGAGTTCGAAAAACGGGATTGAACACGGCGCGATGCGAATCCTGGTCGTCGAAGATTCGGAGAAGTTGCGTCGCGCGATCCAGTTCGCCTTGCGCAAGGCCGGCTATGCCGTGGACGCCACGGGCGATGGCGAGGAGGGATTGTGGTTCGCCGAGTCGAACGATTACGACGCCCTCGTGCTGGACCTGATGTTGCCCGGCCTCGACGGGTTGACCATGCTGCGCCGGTTGCGCGACGGCGGACGCGATACGCCGGCGCTTATTCTCACGGTCAAGAGCGAGGTGGCCGATCGCGTGGCGGGGCTGCGCGCGGGCGCGGATGATTATCTGAGCAAGCCGTTCGCTTTCGATGAATTGCTGGCGCGCGTTGAGGCGCTGGTGCGCCGACGCTACGGCAACAAGCGTCCGCTGCTGCGCGTGGGCGAACTCGAAGTGGACACCGGCGCGCGGAAGGTCCGGCATCGTGGCCACGACATCACACTCACCCCACGCGAGTACCGGTTGCTGGAACTGCTGGCGCGGCGGGCGGGTGAAGTCGTCTCACGTTCGGAGATCGAGGAACATATTTACGGAGACGACGCCGAGGTGTTCAGTAACGCGGTGGAATCCGCCATCTCGACCCTGCGCCGCAAACTCGAATCGCCCGGTGCCGCCACGCTCATTCAAACGCGGCGCGGTCTGGGCTATGTGCTGGAGGCGGGCGGCGAATGAGGTCGCTTCAGCAACGCCTGAGCCGCGGACTCGCGCTAGGGCTCGGCGTCCTGCTCGTGCTCGGCGGACTGCTCGCCTACCCGGCCCTACGTTCGCTGCTCGTGGAGGAATTCGACTACGCCCTGCTGGCCAAGGCGCGCGCCTTGACGGCTTCGACCACGGCGGACGGACGCGGTATCAGCCTTCGTTTCACGGAGTATCCGCCGCCGGAATTCAAAGCAGGACCGCGCGCGGAGTATTTTCAAGTCTGGGCTCGCGACGGGGAGGTCGCTGCCAAGTCCCCTTCGCTT
>CAYVDZ010001095.1:0-2043 GCA_964450575.1 uncultured Opitutus sp. | reverse complement strand
TACATCGGCAGACCGGCAACGAAGTGTCCCAGCTCGCGCGTAAACTGATCCAACTGCAGGGCATAGTAGATCGCCGTGCCATCCCACCACATGGCGCCGGACTTCGCGAACGCCGTGCAAAAGTAGATGATGCCGATCTGCGCCACAGCACAGAAGGCCGCCAGGTTGTAGCCGCCCAGATGATCGGGCCGTGCCACGTTTCGACCCTGAAGCGCGTCGAGGGAAAATCGTCCGCCCATCGGCAGAAAAATCGTCCACATCAACATCGAAGCCAGCACCAAGTCGTCGCCCGCCCGGACCAGCAACGTCCGGTTCACGATGCTCATGAAGCAAACGAAACTAAGGACGTGAAACAGCCGCGTGCGATAGCCGACCAGAAGCAACGCATAGCAAACCGCCGAAAAAATGAAGAACCCTTGCGCTTGCGTGAGCGTGCGAAAGCTCTCCAGCAGAGTCAGTGGCCCCGTGGGCCGGTCGAGTCCGGCGAACACGCCTCCGGAGGTATAAAACGCCTCGATATTGGGCCAGCGCTCGAAGCAGTCGCCAAGCAACAGCGCGCCGAGCAAGACGCGAAACACACCGAGAGAACGGAGATCGATTCGGAGGTAGAAATCGGCCAATCGAGAAATCATGGGGAGGCGGGAAAAATCGTCAGATAAGCGGGGTAAAGCGCATCGTCGGATCGATGTGCCCCGAGGTGGAGCGTGTTGTCCTCAACGCGCTGATGCGACAGGCTCAATAACAAGCCGGGAAAACGAGAGTCCTTCTGATCATTTCTTCCTGCTCGGCGCGCTGGCGATGACGTGGTCCGACACGGTGCGCCCGGCCGACAGCACGTTGCCCGGCGTGCTCCGCTGCACTTCGCGCCAGTCTTTCGCGAGGACCTTCTGTGCCGAGGCCGAAGAGCCCTTCGCCAGCACCGCGCCCTTGCGCTCGATTTCGAAGCTGTCGTCGATCCCGTTCGCATTGGCGTCGGGGAAGAGCGGGTTCTCATCGGAGACGACCAGCCCGCAGAGCTGGGCTCCGTTGGCCCCCGCCACGAGGCTCATGCCACGCTCATTCTTCTTCGCCGCGTCCGCGAACTTCAGATCATCCGCCACCTGCGCTTTGCCGGAATACAGGTCCCAGGTGCCCGCCGCGGTGTCCAGGCGCACCGTGAGGAGCGGCAGCGACGCCATGAGGCGCCCGCCATAGCTTTCGAGCGAGCAGCGCAATCCGGCCGGCCTCCACTGCAGGCCGCCCGATTTGCTCCGCCCCGCAATCATCAGCTCAGCCTTGCCCGCTTCCTTGTGCGCGTCCACGCGCAGCAGGGCGCCGGCGATCTCAATTTGGGTGCCGATGGCCGCGTTCAGGCAAAATGAAACGAAGACCACATCTCCCAGGGAGCCGCGCAAAGCCCGCGACCACGTGCCCCGGCCGTCGATCGCCAGAAAGTCGACGTGCCTTTGTGCCTGCTGGCGGACGCCGGTGGCGCCAGCGGGCACCGTCAGGGGGTCGATTTCGAATTTGGCGGGCGCCAGCGAGACCGCCCGGTCGGCGTCCGAGGCGGTCTTCAGGCGCGGCAATCCCAACGTAACCGGCTTCCGGGCTGCCGCGGCGCCGGGGTTTACCGCGGGCGCCGCGGGCGTGATGTTCGTGCCAGGCGATTTCGCCGATTTGTCCGCGCCGAACGCGAATGGCAATATGCCCAGCAACACGCTGGCCGCGGTGAGAACGGAATAGGAGGTGAGGAGCGGACGTTTCATGGCGTGGGGCTGGCTTGTAGGAGGCACGAAAGGTTCGGGGTCGGCCAAGTTAGCGGCGCTATTTTCGCGGCGGCGGGGAGGCCACCGTTCTGTCATCGGAAGGTCTGTTCACGCGAAGTGGCGGTGGTGCTTTTCGGCGTTGCGCGTCCATCCACTGTTGCGCGATGAGTTTCCGATCCGGCAGCGAGGCGTTGGCCGCCAGAAGGCCGCCGCGTTTCTCGCGCTCGAACACGTCGTCGATACTATTGGCATTGTCGTCTTCATAGAGCGGATTTTCGTCGGCCATCACGAGACAGGA
>CAYVDZ010001094.1:0-2045 GCA_964450575.1 uncultured Opitutus sp. | reverse complement strand
TCTCGCCGCTCAACCCCGCGCACCCGCGCCACGACCCAATGCACGCCGAGGCTCGACCGGCTAGGCCAACTTCAACCCCATGAACCACACCTGCCCGGCGTGCGGCCCCATGCCGTTTCTCGGGCTCGACGCGGGCGAGTTCGCGGGCTTGGGATTCGGTGGAAAGCGTTACAATTGTAACGCTCGATGCGACCTCTGCTGCGCCGACCAACCTCGGAAGTTCCGAGGTTCCGAACCACGCCTCGGCGCAGACGGCAAGATCCGCAAAGATGCCAGCCGCACGCAGGTTCGATGCGGGCGAGTTCGCGGGTCTGGGATTCGGTGGTGATTTTGGGAGCAATTGCTCCCATTCGGCAACAATTGTTGCCAATGCCAAGGGGCGGCACCAATTGGTGCCATTGCGACTGTGACGCGCGTCAAGGTGTGTGAATCACACAACCATGCCAAGGGTTGGCACCCATGGGTGCCATTGCGGCGGCTGATTTGTCTGCAATTGCAGACACGACGAGGGGCGAGGGGAAGTTATCGAGGCGATTGAACGGGAGATTGAAAACCTGGGCGACTTGTCCCGTAGCCGTCCCGTATTCTAGCCTCTCCTCTGTGATTAGTGCCCCCACGGGGAATCGAACCCCGCTTTGAAGATTGAGAATCTCCTGTCCTAACCGATAGACGATGAGGGCGTAAATCGGAGAGGAAAGCGTCGCGGCTTCCGCTCTCGCGTCAAGTGCCGATTCAAGGGAGTTTCGGGTGGGGCGTATCTGCCGGTTGACGGTAATTTTTGCGGGCCGACCGACGTTGAGTAGTGCAGGCTCCGCGACGTGGGATCTGCACGACGGCGACAAGGTCGCTGGATCGAAACCGGGGCGTTCGCGTAGGGTGTGAGTCGCGAGGGTTCATTAATAGAAGACGGCTCGATCGAGACTCCGATATTGAATGGCTTCGAGCAGATGCGGAGCCGTGATGGCGCTGGAGTCGGCGAGATCAGCGATCGTGCGGGCGACTTTCAGAATGCGATCGTAGGCGCGGGCGGACAGGGAAAGTTGTTCCATGGCGTGCTGGAGCAAGTCCCCCAGCGTCGAGTCGATCGCGCATTGTTTTCGAATCTGCGCATGAGTCAGGCGGGCGTTGGACGTGATGCGGGTGCCGCGCAGTCGTGCATGCTGGCGGTTGCGAGCGGCGTCGACCCGTTGCCGGATGAGGGTGGAGGTTTCGCCGAGTTGGTCGGAGCGCAGTTCGGCCATGGAAAGGGCGGGGGCCTCGACGTGGAGATCGATGCGATCGAGCAGGGGACCGCTGATGCGGGCGCGATAACGCTGGACTTGGGTGGGCGTGCAGCGGCACTCGTGTTTGGGATCTCCCAGATATCCGCATGGACAGGGGTTCATTGCGGCCACGAGCATGAACGCGCAGGGGAGTGTCACCTTGCCGGCGCTGCGGGAGATCGTGACTTCGCAATCTTCCAACGGCTGGCGGAGCACCTCCAAGGCGGAACGTTTGAACTCGGGCAGTTCGTCCAGGAACAAGACGCCATGGTGAGCCAGGGAGATTTCGCCCGGGCCGGGAATCGTGCCGCCGCCGAGTAGGGCTACGTCGGATACGGTGTGATGGGGTGAGCGAAACGGCCTTGCATCCCACGCCACTTCGCCGCTGATGGTCCGGCCGGCGGCGGAGTGAATGCTGAGGATTTCCAACCGCTCGTCGAGCGTGGTTGAGGGCATGATGGTCGGAATGCGTTTCGCGACCATGGATTTTCCGGAGCCCGGCGGGCCGATCATCAGGAGATTATGGTTGCCGCTGACGGCGACCTCGATTGCGCGACGCAGCGCGTGTTGACCTTTGATCTCGGAAAAGTCCGCTCCGATTCCGTCGGCTGCGCCGCTCTGCGGCGTCGTGGCCTGGCGGGCGGCGTCGGGCCGCAGCGGTTCCAATGAGATCTCGCCGCTCAGGAAGCGTACTGCGACGTCCAAGGAATCGATCCGGTAAACGGAGACGCCCTCCACCAAAGCCGCCTCCCCGGCATTTCCGCCGAGGAGGCGGCTTTGGTG
>CAYVDZ010001093.1:0-2047 GCA_964450575.1 uncultured Opitutus sp. | reverse complement strand
CGCCGGATCCGGCGCCCATTCCTTGGCGAAGCCCGGAAAGACTTTTCCTGACTGGTTGGGATGTTCCTGGGCCGGATAAATTTCGGTAAAGTCCCAGAGATATTGGCGAATGCCGCCGGTCGCGTCCGGACCAATGACCCGGAGCGTGCGCGGGAAGTCCTGGATATAGTAATTGAACGTGCCGCCCTTTTTCGCGTTCGGGTCGGCAAACTCAGGCAGGTCGCCGCCGTTTTCCCATTTCAAGTTGGCCGGGAGATCGGCGGCGGTCTTAACGACATAAAAATCCTTTTCGCGCTCCAGGGTACTGGCGAGATCCGCGGTCATCGGGCCCGACGCGGGATATTCCTTGGCGGAACCCGCTCCCGCGCCGCTCACCCTCGGAGTTCCCTCGCGGCTACATCCGCTGAGGACCAAGGCGGCCACCACCACACTGAGCCAAGAAGGTAGGGAAAGAAACGATTTCATGAAAGGGGAGGTCACCGGTAGGTCGTGAATTTCTTCGGGTCAAATGCCTCACGCACGGCTTCGCCAATAAATGTGACCAGCACCAACACAGTGACGAGCGCACTGAAGGCGGAGGCGACGATCCAGGGCGCGTTGAGATTGGAGGTTCCCTGGCGGAGCAGTTCACCCCAGCTCGGCGTGGGCGGCGGCAAACCGTAACCGAGAAAATCGAGCGCCGTGAGCGCCGAGATTGCGCTCGCGACGGTGAACGGCGCGAACGTGACCAAGGTCGAGAGCACATTCGGTAAGACGTGAACAACGATGATGCGCGACGTGCTGGCACCGAGGACCTGGGCGGCGTGCACATAGTCGCGGGCCTTTTCGCGATAGGTGTTGGTGCGCATATAGTAGGTGATGCCCGTCCAGGAAAACATCACCACGATCGCGAGCAGCCAACCCAGGTTCATGCCCCCGTACGCGGATACAATTGAAGCGACAATAATGACGACGAAGAGAAACGGCACCAGTGACCAGATCTCGATCAGCCGCTGGCCCACGAGATCGAGCCAGCCACCGAAATAGCCCATGGCACAGCCCAGTGACACACCGACCAGATACGTAAGCAAAATGAACGCGCCGGCGAAGATCAGGGCGTTGCGAAACCCGTACACCAGCCGCGCGAGCACGTCGCGGTTCAGCTGGTCGGTCCCGAGGAAGTGTCGCTCGGACGCATTCGGTGGCCGCGGGAGGTAGAACTGCTGCGGATACGAGTTTTCGTACGGATTGTAGGGGACCAGCGGCAGCAGCGCGAAATTGCCGCTGCCCGGAGTCTTGGCGAAGCTCGCCTGCAGCTCGCGGTAGTTCACCTCGTAATCGTAATCGAAGCCGAACTCCCGGCCGACTTGGATCCCGCCGTAGGTCGGGAAATGCCACTTGCCTTCATAGCGCACGACGAGAGCCCGGCTGTTGACCAATAATTCGGCGATCAGCGACAGCAGGACGAACGCCATGAGCAGCACAAACGAGGCATAGCCGCGGCGGATTTCGCGGAATCGGCGCAGTTTGTTCGCCGTGAGCGGATTCAATCGGAAACGCGGGAAACGAAAGGCCATGCGCGCGTTATTTAAAGCGAACGCGCGGGTCGATCAGCGCGACCAGGATGTCCGACACAATGTTGCCGATCAGCAGCACGAACGAGGAGACTACCAGCACACCCATCACCGTCGGATAATCGCGGTCGAAGATCGAGGAGAGTCCGAGCAGCCCCATTCCGTTGATATCGAAAATAAACTCGATGAGGAAGGAGCCGGTCACCAGCAGCGACAGGTTTTGTCCAAAATGCGTGGCGATCGGGATGAGCGAATTCCGGAGGGCGTGCTTGAGGACGGCTGACCGGAACGACACGCCCTTGGCCACGGCGGTGCGCACAAAGTCGGCGGCGAGGCTGTCCATCAAGTGATTCTTCATCAGCAGCGTCACGAAGGCGAAACTGCCGATCACATAGCACAGCAACGGCAGCACGGCGTGGTGAACGAGATCGAGGAATTTGCCCCAAAGACTCAGATCGGGAAACTGCTGGCTCACAAACCCGCCCATCGGAAAC
>CAYVDZ010001092.1:0-2048 GCA_964450575.1 uncultured Opitutus sp. | reverse complement strand
ATGGCGCAGCGCAACGGTTCCCCGGGCGCAGGATCCCAGTAGCAGGGAACCAGATCGGTTGCGCACGTCAGGACCGGCGGCAGGAGATGGACGGGACGGCGATACTTCTTGCCGTAGGCCGCGCACATTTCGGGGGAGATGCCTAGCACCAGGTCGGAGGCGGCCAGTAATTCCGAGACGCGGTGATCGGGCACCAACGAAGTAAGGATGTTCTGGTCATCCATCAGGTAAGTGACCAGCGGGGCACCGGTCGCCTCCTTGGCGAGAACCGCGTGGACGAACTCCTCCCGGTAGTAGGGCACACAAACGATCCGACGGATCCGATAGAGGGCGAGAATCCGGTTTAGCTGCTCGCGGGTTTCGTCAACGGTGAGATACTTGGAACGGAGCTCATGGCTGGCACTTCCGAAGGACTCCAAGCCGCCATAGAGCGGCATCGTGCGCAGGCAGACGAATTCCGAGGAATCCGGAAATATCCGCTGCAGGAGAATGCCCACCCCATGCCTGTCATTGGTTTCTACGGCGGTGATTAAAAGGTCCCGCTCGGGGAGAACCGGTTTAGCGTCGCTTGACGATGTGGTCATTTTTGCCGGAGTTCTGATCGCGGACCGCCTCCAATATCCTAATGTAGTCGCTCTGCTCTTTAGTCACCGCGAGATAATTGACATCCTTCTGCCGAAGCTCCCCCACTTCAGCGCTCAATCGGTCACGCTCCTTTTCCAAGGTGGCGACATAGGTGGACTGCTCGCGAGAGGTTGCGGCAAGCTGGTCGAGCTGGGTCCGCAAGCCGTCGATGTGACCCTGACCCTCGGCGGACTGGCGCACGAGCTGTTTCGTGAGCGCATCAATGTGACGCTGGCCATCCTCGGACGCCCGATTGGCTTCGGTTTGGAGTGCTTTCGTCTCCGCCGTGAGGCGGTCGCGCTCCGCTTCCAGCAGGTTGATGTGATTAGTCTGTTCGCTGACTGTGGCGTCGACGAGCTGAGCTTCCTTTTGCGCCGCGTTCAACTCGGCATCCAATCGGTCGCGTTCCCCCTGGAGGACCACGATGTAATCGACCTGTTGGAGGGGGCTGCGGTAGCGGCGATAGCGCCGTGTGAGATGGCGGTGCAGTTCCTCGCGCAGCTCGTCTGACCCGGCAGGAGGCGGCGCGGCGGATTTGCGCGCCCACGGCCGCCGGGCGGGAGCGAGATCAAGTGATTTAAGCATCGTCTGCCAGCGCTCTTCGAACAGCTGCTTGCCGTGCTCATAGAGGGCGTAATCCCAAGGGTTGCGCTCCCGGATCGCCGCCAGGGTCCGCGCATCGATTTGCGTGGAGGAGGACCTGGAGGTGTTCAGACGCAGTCCAAACCGCGTCGGTAGCCAGATGAATTTATGGCAAAGCAGATCGACGGAATCCTGCATTCGGTCCACCAGGCCGACATGGTCGAGCCGGTTCAGATTGCGAATCGTATCGGAAAGAACTTCCTCATCCCACAAATCTTGGGGGTAGAGGCACTGGGTCATGACCTCGTTGTGGGCGTATTCGTCCTGCGGAAGCAAGACCCATTCGGCGAAGGAAAGCCCCTGCGCAGCCTGGTGCTGTTTGATGGCGAACGGATCATTCAGCAGCGACTGCATCTCCACGTCTAGGTCACGCAAATAAGTATAGCTGGAAAGCATACGGCGGGCGGGATCCCGCAGCCAAGTCACGATCCGGGGGCGTTCGATCAGGTCGAGCAACTTCATTCCCCAATGTCCTGTGAAATACCGATAGTTACGGAGTTTTTCCGGGGTGCTGCGCAATGAGGAAAGATCCAGGAACGGACAGATTTCCGTGGATTTGAAATGGCTCGAGAGCCAGGCGGACAGACTGGTTCCAGCGGTTTTCGGAATGTGGAGAAAATATAGATTCTCGTTTAGTTTCAACATCGCCACGATTTACTAGCATTTAGAATTCGCCAAGACTTGGTTCTTCCGATTTTCGCTTTGGAGATTAGCTGCGCCGTCATCGCCTTTCGCCGGAGTTCTGATCGCGGACCAGTTCCAGCATCCGGATGTAGTCGCTC
>CAYVDZ010001091.1:0-2061 GCA_964450575.1 uncultured Opitutus sp. | reverse complement strand
CCCGGCCCGGAACTGATCAGCCGACTTCAGCCCGTCGGTTTCCTGACGGTCATACGCCGTGTAGAACTGGAGGGTGTCTTCCGCGGTCTTCAGCGTCGCGCGAAGCGATGCGGCCGTACCGAGCTGGTCGCGGTTGCCTGACCGGCCCGTGACGTCGACCGCAGCTTCGTACGCCCAGCTCCGCTCCAGCGCCGCAATCGCGGGATCTTTGCCACCCGCAGCCCAGCTGGCGGCGATGCCGTCAACCGTGGTGTTGATGGTACCCGAGCCGTCTGTACCGGCGATTTGCAGGGCCCCATTGGAGCCGCCGGTGACGCGGCCTTCAATTCGGGTGCCGCTGGCGAGGCGGACTGCCACGGGGGCATCCGTCGTGACACTCGTCACCTCGCTCTGCTTGATCGCGATCAAACCCGCGAAATCCGTTTCGACGGCCACGGAGCCGTCAGCGATCCGCACCACCTTGCCGACAATGCGAGCGCCGTTCTTTGTCTCGACGACGTCTGCTGAGATAGGCGCAGCCAAAGCCGCAGCCACGAGGGACATAAGGACCGCACGTCCGAATTGATTACTGTTGATTTGCATAGACAAGGACGACGGTCCCCAACGAAAGGAGCCAAGTCAAACCCTCGTACCATCAGCCAAAACATTGCGTTTTGCCCCTTCCAAACGGACCTACGCGCCGACAACCACACACCCTGAATCTGGCAAACCCAGCTCGACACCTGCGGAGCAGCGGCATTGCCTCGCGCCCACGATGTCCGCCGCGCCTATCCAACGCCCCGCTCTGATTGTTGCCGACCGCTGGCGCGATTATCAGCTGATCGACTGTGGCAACGGCCTGAAACAGGAACGCTGGGGCGAGTTCACCCTCGTGCGGCCGGACCCCCAGATCATCTGGCCGCGTCACGGCGTGACTCCGGACGCAAAAGGTGAGACCAAATGGAAGGACTGGGATGGCTTTTATCACCGTAGCGAACAGGGCGGCGGCAAATGGGAGTTCCGCCGCAAGCTACCCGACTCATGGCGAATCGCGTATCAGCCGCTCGACCTCACCTTCAAGATCCACCCGACTTCATTCAAACACACCGGGCTTTTCCCCGAACAGGCCGTGAACTGGGATTGGTTTAGCGCCAAGATCACCGGTGCCCGCGAAACCGGCCGCACCGTGAACGTCCTCAACCTCTTTGGCTACACGGGCGCTGCCTCCGTCGCCGCCGCCAAGGCAGGCGCCAGCGTCTGCCACGTCGATGCCGCCGAAGGCATGGTGAAATGGAGCAAAGAAAACGCCTCTCTCAGCGGATTGGGCGAGGCTCCCATTCGCTACATCGTCGACGATTGCCTCAAATTTGCCCGACGCGAACTCAAGCGCGGCAAGAAATACGACGCCATCATCATGGACCCGCCCACCTACGGCCGGGGCAGCACCGGGGAAATGTGGCGCCTCGAAGACCACCTGTGGGAACTCCTGGTCGAGTGCCGCGCCCTGCTCGTCGAACGCCCGCTCTTTTTCCTGATCAACGCTTACACCGCCCGATTGTCCCCGACCGTGGTGGCGAATCTTCTCACAGAATTACTTCACGATCGCGGCGGATTCATCACCGCGGGCGAAGTCGGCCTCCCCATTCAACGCGATGGCAAAGTCCTACCCTGCGGAATCTACGGCCGTTGGGAATCGCGGATGTGAGCGGAGTAACACAGACATTCCTGTCTGTCCTCCGGAACCTCCGAACAGGCAGGAATGCCTGTATCACTCCAGCAACGACCGCTTCACCGATACTCGGCCAGCTCCAGAATCACGCCATCGGGATCGAGAAAGTACACGAGCGTCTTGTCTCCCTCGGGGTGAAACAGACATGTCTGTCCTCCGGAACCTCCGAACAGGCAGGAATGCCTGTATCACTCCAGCAACGACCGCTTCACCGATACTCGGCCAGCTCCAGAATCACGCCATCGGGATCGAGAAAGTACACGAGCGTCTTGTCTCCCTCGGGGTGAAACAGACATGTCTGTCTGTCCTCCGGAACCTCCGAACAGGCAGGAATGCCTGTGTCACTCCAGCAA
>CAYVDZ010001090.1:0-2065 GCA_964450575.1 uncultured Opitutus sp. | reverse complement strand
GGATGCAGCGGGTGCACTCGGCCACGATCACCACCCGCGCCCCGAGGGTCTGCAACAACTCCAGATGCGGGCGAAACGAAGCCTCGTCGGCCTCCCGGTCGCCCGCCGCGAGAAAGGTGCTGTGCCAGCCGCTCACCAGCTCGAGTTGATGACGCGCCAGCGCGCCGTCCAACGCGTCGGACGTTCTTGGATACGCGTGACCGAGTTCGCTGCCCGCAAACCCGGCGAGGCGCATCTCGCTCAGAATCGTGTCGAGCGGCACATCGCCGGCGAGTTCGTTGAAGTCGTCGTTGCTCCAGATGATCGGGTTGGCGCCCACGCGGCAGCCCCGAAGCTCGACCCGTGGATGGGAAACGGCAGGCGTCGCGTGCATCAGTAATAGAATCGCTGTTTCTCCAGAGCGCGGTCGTACGCGGCGCGCGCCTGGCGCACCGCGGGAACCGCCGAGGTCGCCGCCATCGGTACGTCCCACCAGGAAAAACCGGGCAGACGCACATCGGCGGGTACTTCGATGTAGATCATGACCACCCCCGTGGCCTCCTTCGCGGCGGCGAGCGCGGCGCGCAGTTCCGCCGGCGTGCCGGCCCGGACCGCGGTGGCGCCGAGGCTCTCGGCGCTTTTCATATAGTCCACCGCGACCGGAGTGCCCTCAAGGCGCCCGGCTGCCCGCGTGCGGACACGGAACTCGTTGCCAAAACTGT
Organism: uncultured Opitutus sp.; assembly: GCA_964450575.1. Lineage (GTDB taxonomy): Bacteria > Verrucomicrobiota > Verrucomicrobiia > Opitutales > Opitutaceae > ER46. Next base: position 1,364 of record CAYVDZ010001090.1, on the reverse strand, counting down.
TTCCGCCGCAGCCACGCTGCAGCCCGTGGATGCAGCCGTATCCATGATTGTCACACAGCACGATTGTGAGCTTCAGGCCCTCCTGCACGGCGGTCACGATTTCAGTGTGTAACATGAGATAGCTTCCGTCTCCGACAAACGCATACACCTCGCGCCGCGGCTCGGCGAGCTTCACGCCCAAGGCGCCCGCAATCTCGTAGCCCATGCACGAATAACCGTATTCTGAATGATAGTCGTTCGCAGCATACGAGCGCCACAACTTGTGCACATCGCCGGGCAGCCCGCCCGAGGCATGGACCATCGTACCGTCCGCGCCGCAGGCCAGGTTCACCTCCTCGATGACCTGCGCCTGCGTGATCGGCACGCCGCGCTGGGGCGCGATCAGCGTCGCACGCGTTTTCTCCCAGGCTTCCCGGGCCCGGCGAATTCCCGTGCGATAGCCGGCCGGGATTTTCCATCCGCTGAGCGCGGTCCCGAGCTGCGCCAGGACGGCGCGGGCGTCGCCCACCAGCGGAAGCGCGCCGTGCTTGCGGGCATCGGCACTGTGCAGATTGATCCCCACGAAGCGGACCCGCGGGTTCTGAAACTGGGTCTTTGAGGCCGTGGTAAAGTCGCTGAGCCGCGTACCCACACAGATGACGACATCGGCTTCGAGGGCGAGGGTGTTGGCCGCGGCGGTGCCCGTGACCCCGACCGCGCCGAGCGAGGCCGGGTGCGCGTCGAGGATCGCCCCCTTGCCGGCCTGGGTCACGGCGACCGGAATCCCGGTCGCATCGACGAGGGCGGCCAAGGCCGCGGTGGCGTCCGCATAGTGCACCCCGCCGCCGGCGACCACGAGCGGCCGTCGCGCTTTGCGAATGAGTGCAACCGCGGCCTGAAGGGCTTCCGTCGAAGCCGACGGGCGGTCCACGACGAAAACGCGTTTCTCGAAAAAGTGCCGCGGGTAAGCGAAGCTCTCGGCCTGCACATCCTCAGGCATCGCGATGGTAACGGCGCCGGTCTCGACGGGATCGGCGAGGATCCGCATCGCCTCCGGCAGCGAGGCTAGGAGCTGCTCGGGACGATTGATGCGATCCCAGTATTTGGAAACGGGGCGAAAGCAGTCGTTGACGCTGACGTCCTGGCTTCCTGGATACTCGAGCTGTTGCAGCACGGGTCCGGGGACGCGGTTGGCAAAGATGTCGCCGGGGAGCAGCAGGACCGGCAGACGATTGACCGTGGCGGTGGCGGCGCCGGTGATCATGTTGGTCGCGCCTGGCCCGATGGAGCTGGTGCAGGCAAACGTGCCGAGCCGCTGGCGGGCCTTCGCGAAGGCGACCGCGGAGTGCACCATGGCCTGCTCGTTCTTGGGTTGGTAATAGGGG
>CAYVDZ010001089.1:0-2070 GCA_964450575.1 uncultured Opitutus sp. | reverse complement strand
TTCGCAGGCGGATCGCCTCCTGGGGCGCCTCGCCGGCGAAGGACGGCGACTCCCCAATCCCCACGTGCTGATCCGGCCGTTTGTCCGTCGCGAAGCGGTCTATTCGAGCCGTATTGAGGGCACGCAAGCCACGCTGGGAGAATTGCTCGCCGCGGAGGCCGGTGCGACTCCCGAGCGCAGTCCGGAAGACTTGCGCGAAGTGGGCAATTACGTCGCGGCTTTGGAGCACGGCATGACACGGCTGAAGAAACTCCCGCTTTCGCTCCGCCTTGTCCGCGAGCTTCACGAGAAGCTGATGACTGGAGTCCGAGGGGACCACGCGACGCCCGGCGAATTTCGCCGAACCCAGAATTGGATCGGCCGACCTGGTTGCACGCTCATGGATGCGTCCTATGTGCCGCCGCCGCCGGACGATCTTTTGGAACACCTCGGCCGCTGGGAAGATTTTTTGCACGACGAAACCATTCCGCCACTCGTGCATGCCGCCTTGATGCACTACCAGTTCGAGGCCATCCACCCGTTCATCGATGGCAATGGACGCGTCGGACGACTGCTCATCACCCTTGCCCTCTGCGCGCGTGGTGTGCTGCCCGAACCGCTGCTCTATTTATCGGCATTTTTCGAGGCGACGAGGAATGACTATTACGACGGTCTACGAGGGATCACGGAGCGCGGAGATTGGGCCGGGTGGATCGAATATTTTCTTAACGGAGTCGCCCGGCAATCGGAAGACGCCCTGAGCCGCGCGGAAAGGATCAACCAGCAACTTGCCACTTGGCGCAACGACTTCGCCGGCGGCGGCTCGAAAGTCCCTTTGCAACTCATCGACCTCATCGGCGCCAATCCCTTCCTGACCCCGCGCGAGACGGAGCGTCGGCTCGGCATTGCCTACAATACCGTGATGCGCGCCATCGTCGCATTGGAGGCCGGAGGCGTATTGGCCAAGGTCGGTGACGGCAAGCGGGACCGCGTTTTCTGCGCCCGCGCGATTCTCGACATTCTGGATGAGCCGGCTCGCTTGGTGCCGGAACCGCCCTCGACGCATCGTCGGAAAAGCCGCGGATAATGGACCCGTCGCAGCGGCAACAACGCTTGGCCGAACTCCGCCAAAAACTGGCGGCGCTCACCACCGAGGTCGTGAACACCGAGGACGAACTCACGAACTTGGCGGCCGACGGACAACTCAACCTCGGCACGACGCCTGTATCTGCGGTTCAAATCCCCCGCACACCGGCAGAAAAGGTCGCCCTGTTTCTCGATCTGTTTGGCACCAGGCGCTCGGTCTATCCGAAGCGATGGGAGAATAACAAAGCGGGAAAGAGCAGCTATGCGCCGGCGTGCAACAATGACAGCTTCGCGAATCGGCAAAGCGGGATCTGCCGGAAGCCAAAGGTGAAGTGTTCGGAGTGCTGCCACCAGCGCTTCCCGCAGCTCGACGAGCGCGCCGCAGAATCGCACTTGCGAGGTGAACAAACGCTCGGCGTGTATGCGATTGGCACCGACGATACCTGTCGATTTCTCGCGGCTGACTTCGACGGCGAAGGTTGGAGAGATGATGTGTTGGCTTATCGCGATGCGGCCGAGCGGGTCGGACTCGCAGTGGCGATCGAGCGGTCCCGTTCGGGCAACGGAGCGCACGGCTGGATTTTCTTCGCTGAGCCCGTGCCCGCCGTGACGGCGCGAAGGTTAGGGACGATTTTGGTGGCGAAAGCCTCGGCACTACGTCCGGTCTTGGGACTGGGCGCGTATGATCGACTGTTTCCCAATCAAGACAGCCTGCCGGTTGGCGGATTCGGAAATCTGATCGCGTTACCGCTGGCAAAGGCTCCGCGGCAAAAGGGCAATACGCTCTTCGTGGACAAGCGGATGGTGGCCTTCGAAGACCAATGGTCGTATCTGGCAGGATCCTCCCGAGGCCGCTACCACCCTCGCGCCCGTCAACGTGTCGAATTCCGCAGGGCAGGCCACGTCCCAACGTTTCGGACGACGGTGAAGGAGCCGGGTTGAGATTTTGCGGTGCGTGTCCTCCGACCTCGCGACCTTTCTTCGCATTTCAATGAAATGCGAAGA
>CAYVDZ010001088.1:0-2077 GCA_964450575.1 uncultured Opitutus sp. | reverse complement strand
CTGCTCGTTGGCCGCGGGAGTTGGATCTCCCGGACGCCCGCCCAGGGCAGCCTGCAAATCCCGCGCCCGGGCCAGCGACGAGTTCGCCTGCGCCAGTTGCTCGCCGCTCAACTGCCCCGCCACCAAGTCGCGGGCCTCGGGACTCATCCCATTCTCCACCGCCAGCGAAAGCCACTTGTACGCCTCGACGAGATTGGGCGGACCAACCCGGCCGGCCGCGAGCATGAGGCCGAGATTGTTCTGCGCCGCCGCGAAACCCTGCGAGGCGGCCGCGCGGTAAAGCGTTAAAGCCTCCTCCGGGCCGGGATCTCCACCCCGCCCTTCCTCCAGCATCAGCGCCAGGTTGTACTGCGCGCGCGGATTGCCTTGCGCGACCGCGAGACGATACCAACGCCGCGAGGTCGCTTCGTCGATGCGCACCCCGCGCCCGTGCTCGTAGGCCAGGGCAAGGTTGTACCGGGCTTCCGCCAGGCCTTGGTCGGCGGCCTGCCGAAACCAGAGGAGCGCCTCGAAATCGTCCTTCGGCACGCCGATACCATTCGCATACATGTTTCCCACGTTGAACTGCGCTGCGGCCACCCCCTTTTCGGCCGCCTTGAAGTAGAACCGAAACGCGGCGCCGGCATCTGGAGCCACTCCCCGACCGGTCTCGTACATCAACCCAAGATTGAAGTTCGCCACCGGGAGCCCCCCATTGGCTGCTATCTGGTAAAGTCGAATCGCCTCGGCAAAATCCTGTCCGACGCCTTGCCCGAAAGCGTACATGTTGCCCAGCGCGTTGGCGGCCTCCGCCTCTCCTCGGGCCACTCTGGCCCGAAGGGTTTCCAGCGCTGCCTGCCCCTGCAACCCGGGCGGCACGAATGCCGTCAGGAAAACGAGGGTGATGAGCAGGAAGCGGCGTCCGGGCGACGGCAGCCGATAGGGCATCCCTACACGGGACGCGTTGCGCCGCGGCATCATGCGCAGCCTCCGGCCCTCCGCAACGGTATTCCAGGATGACAACCCCATCGGTTCCGATTTCTGGGTCAAACGAGGTTCCCATGTCGACGAAACAACGCCCATTCGATGCTACATTCCGGTGTCAAACCGCACGCGGGCGCAATCGACGGGGCGAAATCCCGCAAGCTGGCTCAAGTGAAAACGCGCTGCATGCTACGAATGGATTTCGATTCGGTGACAACCTGGCGGATCGCGTTGCCACTCCTTGACTGGTGGCTTTTCCTCCAACAGGCCTGCCCTGAGCGATCGCCGCCGCCACGCCTTTTCCTGGGCGGGGAGTGGTCAGGCAGACTCACCTCCCGGTTGACTCCTTACTCAAATTCAAACAACCCGGCGCCCGTAGCGCCGGCGACACCGTCGCTCCCGCGCGAGACTTCAGCCATTCGGGCCAACGGGTCGCCTTTGCCGGCCACCTCTTCCATCGTGCTGGCAAGGCACCCTGCGGCCCAACATGCGTTCACCCGCTTGCGGAACCGGGACACGACCTCCGCTGAAATTCGCCGTGCGAGCCTGCAACTGCTGCTCCAGCTGGTCGTGGAAGCGACGCGCACCCTGCCCACCCAGACGGTCGAGATCAGCACGGCGGCGGGAGACATGCCCGGGCAGATATTGGCTCGACCAGTGGTTATCCTCGCCGTCGATCGGGCGGGGCTGGGCGTTGCCCACCGCATGGTAGAACACTTTCCCGACTTGATCGTGGGATCGATCGGCCACGATACCTCGAACGGCGGGCAGCGGGCGGGGGCCAGACTTCACCTGCCGAACGCGCCCGCGCTTGGCGACGCCCGCGTAATCGTGCTGGACCCGGTCATCGCCACCGGCACGACCGCCCTTCGCGCCGTGAGCCTCGCCCGGCGGGCGGGCGCAACCGATATCGTGCTCGCCGCTTTCGTGGCCAGCGCAACCGGCCTTGAATTCGTCCACGCTTCAGTCCCTCACCTGCCGGTCGTGGTCGCGGCAGTTGACGCGAAGATCGACAGCCGGCGCGGTCCGATTCCGGGGATCGGCGATTTCGCCGCGCGGCTCTTCGGTTGATTCCCCGCCGGGCCGCAACGGCAACCGCCGCCGGCTCAGCTCG
>CAYVDZ010001087.1:0-2082 GCA_964450575.1 uncultured Opitutus sp. | reverse complement strand
CTTATCGGGCGCTAAACCGGCACTACGGCGTCCCGACTTTCTCGCCATTGTATCGTCCTCGACCTTGGCCATGACCCTGGCGCGCAAAGCGAGTGGGCGGGAGAACGGATTTGTCGTCGAAGGGGACGCGGCGGGCGGACACAATGCGCCTCCGCGGGGTGCCGTACACTTGAATGCCCGCGGCGAGCCGATTTATGGTCCGCGGGACGTAGCCGACCTGGCGGCGATTCGTGCTCTCGGGTTGCCCTTCTGGCTGGCGGGCACCTATGCGCATCCGGACAAGTTGCGGGAAGCGATAGCAGGCGGCGCCACCGGAGTACAGATTGGGACCGCTTTTGCGTTTTGCGACGAGTCCGGGCTCACGACCGAATTGAAGCAGGCGGCGCTCGCCCGCAGTGCCGCGGGCACGGTCGATCTATTGACGGATGCGCGCGCCTCGCCCACCGGGATGCCATTCAAAGTGGTAAGTCTCGATGGCACGGTTTCCGATCCCGCCGTCTATGAACAACGGGCGCGCGTCTGCGATTTGGGCTACCTGCGACAAGCCTATGTAAAACCCGATGGAACGGTGGGCTATCGGTGCCCGGCCGAGCCCGAAGCGGACTACATACGCAAGGGAGGCAATGCGGAGGACACCTCCGGCCGGAAATGCCTGTGCAACGGCTTGTTCGCTGCGATCGGCCATGGTCAACAGCTCGCGAATGGCACGACTGAACCCGCGGTGGTGACCGCCGGCGAAGATGTCGCAGAGGTCAGCCGCTTCCTTCCTGCCGGACAAACCTCCTACACGGTCGCAGATGTGTTGAAATTTATGGGGATCGAAATTGCTACAATCAAAAGCTGAGTCGAAAGGATCATACTTAATCACCCAACGACCACTCCGGTCAGAAGCGACGACCTCCGTGTCCTCCGCCCGGCCGGAGGACTCGGCCCATCAACCCTCTAATCACTCGTATATAATGTCCCTAATTCCTCCGCTCGAACTCGATGTGCGTCCCCTCTTCGCCGCTGGGCGGCCACCGTTGGTTCCCATTCTCAACGCCGTGAACCGGCTGCTGCCCGGACAGTCGTTGCGATTGATCGCACCGATGCAACCTGTGCCGCTCTATCAAATGCTCAACGAACGGGGATTCACTCCGGAACCTACGGAACGCGATGATGGATCGTGGGAGATCCTCTTTCATCCAAGCGATCAAACCGAAGTTTAATCACGGATTACGGAACGACACGGATTTCAGGTCAGTGGCTGGGTTTTTTCGGCTGACCACTCGAGCCCGGTGGCACTTTGTGCGTTAACGGACCAAAACACGAATTTCCGACACGCTCACGGCGTCTGAGCGGTGCGGACTTGATCTAGATCAAGAACCGGAAAGAAAACGGCGCGGCGCGCGGGTCAGACCCGGATTCGCCAGTGACTTTCCGGCAAAGCTGGATTCGTTGCGATTCGTATGGAGTCGTCGCTTTCCTCTATCTCGCCTGATTCGTTGTTCGTCCGGATGGGCGGCCGACCGCAATTGATTTATCTGCTTCGGCACTTCTATGCCGATGTGCGGCAGCACCAGGAGATCGGCCCGATCTTCACGGCGCACATTCAGGATTGGCCGGCCCACTTGGAGAAGATCGCGAACTTCTGGTCTAACGTCACGGGCGGCCCCATCGCGTATGAAGGGCCGATGCCGCAGAAGCACTTCCCGCTGGGGCTCGAGGCGCGTCACTTCGAGGCCTGGCTGGACCTGTGGAGCCGGCATTGTCGGGCACACCTCGGACCGACTGAAGCCGCGGAATTGATCGCTGCCGCGGAAGGAATTGGGCAACGGCTGCGATCAATGATTTCGTATGAAGCGATCCGTTCCGGGACGCGGGGATAGCGTTGAAAAACGAGCTCCATTACTTGGATTAGTGGCGCCAGTATTTCCCGCTCACGTTCAGCTGCGACGCGGTCGTGGTCGATCGGGACAGGCAGGAATGCCTGTTTCACTCCGCGCCCAATTCCTGCCGGAGGCAGAATTCCGCGGCTTGCACCAGAGGCATTCGGCCCGCAAGTCGACCAACTGCTTCATGCCTGACCTCTTGCGCGTCTTC
>CAYVDZ010001086.1:0-2083 GCA_964450575.1 uncultured Opitutus sp. | reverse complement strand
GTTTCCGGATCGTGAGTATCGGGCGAGCCAGGATGACGAGCAATGGCGGCGGGGAGTGTACATGCACTGGCAGCGGACTTTTTTGCATCCGATGCTGGCCAACTTTGATGCGCCCTCGCGCGACGAGTGCGCGGCGCAGCGGGTCTTCAGTAATACGCCGCAGCAGGCGCTCACCTTGCTCAACGATCCGACCTTCGTGGAAGCCGCCCGCCTCTTCGCGGCTCGCATCGTCGCCGCTGGCACCACCGATGCGGCCCGGCTGCGTCACGCGTTTCTCCTCGCGGTCGCGCGCGAACCGAAGCCCGCTGAGCTCGCGTCGCTGCAGACCTTCGTCGCCACTCAGCGTGAGCACTATCGCGCCAATCCGGCGGACGCGGAAAAGCTTCTGCGCGTGGGCCACGCGCCGCCGACCGCCGGCGATCCGTCCGAGCTTGCCGCGTGGACCAGTGTCGCGCGCGTTATTCTTAACCTGCAGGAAGTCATCACCCGATACTGACGCTCCCGACCATGCCACGCTACGATTCCACGACTCACGCACTCAGCATCAACCGGCGCGCCTTCCTGCTGCAGAGTGCTTACGGCCTCGGCGGCGTGGCCTTCTCGCTGCTCGCTCAGCGACTCGGTGCTGCGAACACCGCACCGCCCGCCGCGCGACCACCTGGTTGGAGTGGAGCGCTGAATCAGGCGCATCTGCCCATTCGCGCGAAACGCATTATTTTCATGTGCATGGCCGGCGGGCCGTCGCAGTTCGAGTCCTTCGATTGGAAGCCACAGCTCAAGGCGCTCGACGGCCAGCCGTTTCCGGAATCGTTCACGAAAGGCCAGCAACTCGCACAGCTGCAGAACACCGAATTGAAGGCGCGCGGCGCTTTCACCGCGTTCAAGAAGCACGGGCAATCGGGCACCGAAGTAAGCGAGTTGTTTCCCCACATCGCCGGGATTGCCGACGACCTCTGTGTGATCCGCTCGATGCACACCGAGCAGATCAATCATGATACCGCGCATGCGTTCATGAACACCGGCTCCATCATCAAAGGCCGGCCGAGCATGGGTTCGTGGATGCTCTATGGTTTGGGCGCCGAGTCGCAGGATTTGCCGGGATTTATTGTCCTTACCTCGGCCGGAAAGCTGGGGCTGCAACCCATCTCCGCGCGGCAATGGTCAAGCGGCGTGCTACCGAGTCGGTTCCAGGGGATTCAGTTTCAATCGCGCGGTGATGCCGTGCATTACGTTGGCAATCCCGATGGTGTTTGCCAGAGCACGCAGCGGCAAGTGGTGGAGGAAGTGCGACGGCTCAACGGGATGCTCGCCGAGGAGCGTTACGATCCGGAAATCGCGACGCGCATCGCGCAGTACGAGTTGGCGTTCAAGATGCAGACCAGTGTGCCCGAGCTCACCGATTTGAAAGCCGAATCGCAGGAGACGCTCGACCTCTATGGGATCAAAGAGCCCGGCGACGGTAGCTTTGCTTCAAACTGCCTGCTTGCCCGCCGGCTCGCCGAGCGCGGCGTGCGCATGATCCAGTTGTATCATCGCGCGTGGGATCATCACGGCCAGTTGGAACCGGGCATGAAGGCGGCGGCGATGGATGTCGATCAGAGCACCGCCGCCCTGATCAAAGACCTCAAGCAACGCGGCATGCTTGAGGATACGCTGATTCTCTGGGGCGGGGAATTTGGCCGCACGCCAATGGGGCAGGGAACGGGCCGCGACCACCATATTCTCGGCTTTAGTGTCTTCCTCGCGGGTGGCGGCGTGAAGGCCGGCACGACGTACGGTTCGACCGACGAACTCGGTTATCGCGCAACGGAAAACCCGGTGAGCGTCCATGATCTGCATGCCACCATGCTCGCGCTGATGGGCGTCGATCACCATCGGTTAAACACGAAATTCCAAGGCCTAGATGTTCGCCTCACGGGCGTGGCCGGCGAAGTGGTTAAGGGCATCATGGCGTGAGACGCCTGAGGTGATGCAGACATTCCTGTCTGCTGGCCCATCGGATCCAAAACCGGCAGGAATGCCCGTTTCACCTCGGCGCAGAACGCCGCTTGCCTGGACCCGCGAGGCCTATATCAAGCCGCTT
>CAYVDZ010001085.1:714-2084 GCA_964450575.1 uncultured Opitutus sp. | reverse complement strand
GAAGTACACGACCGTGCTCTCGTTCGACAACAACGCCCAGGCCTGGCGCAGCTTCATCCCTGGGCAACCACGATTTGTGAATGACTTCGGGGGCCTCTTTCACCTGCATGTGTATTGGATCTTCATGTCGTCCGCGGCGACTCTCACGATGAAGTGATATCCTCACGGCCGCCCCCTGGGCAGATTAGCCCCAGCGGGCCACCGGCCCGTTACTCAGTCGTCGGCCCTTTCTGACGTTGATCTGAGGGATGTTTGAATCCATCGACGATCTGCTCGCGAGATTGCTGAAACACCACTATTTCGTGGATCGAGACCTGGCGACCGCGATCTTCCTTGGATCGCGCCTGGGAAAGCCTGTCCTCATCGAGGGCGAACCCGGCACGGGCAAGAGCGACCTCGCGCGCGCCCTGGCAGAGGTCGCCGCGACCGTGCAGTTCACACTCCAGTGCTACGCGGGCATCGATCAGGCGAGCGCTCTTGCCGATCGGGGCGTCGGCAACGCGGAACTCGTGAAGCGCCCGCTTCTCGCCGCGTTGACGCACCCAGGGGAACGGCCCGCAATCTTGCTGATCGATGACGTCGACCGCGTTGATGACGAATTCGCGGCCGACTTGTTCGAAATGCTTCGTGAGCGCAGGGACATCCTGCCGGGCACGGGCGCGATCAGCGCGCTGCGCCCGCCGCTCACGATTCTCACGGCGGATCTGCCCGGCAGGGCGCCGGCGGTTCTGCGCCAGGTCGCGCTGTATCAGCGCGTTTCGTATCCCGCGTTCGAACGCGAGTACGCGATCGTTATAGGCCGCGTCCCTCTGCTTAGTCGCGCCCTGGCGGGCCAGTTGTGCAACTTTGTCGCGCGCATGCGCCGTCAAGGCTACGTGCGCAGCCCTGGAGTCGGAGAGACCATCGATTGGGCGCGCGCCCTGGCCGCTCTCCACCGCACCCTCCTCGATCCAGAGACGATCGACCAGACACTCGGGTGTGTGTTGAAGGAACCGGCGGATATTTCCCGTTTCCGGCAGCACCCGCTTTCTCCGAACCCCCGACCGCTCCTCGACCGGGTGGGATAGACCCGGTGTTGCCCGGCTCAGTTGATCCCGAGCATATCCGCCCCGCCCCAGCCGCCAACGCCGCCAAAATGGCCGAGCGCGGCGCGCACGCAGAGCGCGACGCGCAGATTGACGACCGGGTCGTAGCGCATCTCGAAGTTCTCGCCGCAAGTGTCAAAATGTTCTCGCCCGTTGAGTTGGGCGAGGCCGTAGCTTCCACCATTGGGGTCGGCGCCGTTGAAGCAGTGCGTGCTCAGGCTCGGGCATTCGTATTCCGTGATAATCCTCCGCATTTGGGGCCACCAGCCATCGATCTTGGGCCAC
>CAYVDZ010001085.1:0-704 GCA_964450575.1 uncultured Opitutus sp. | reverse complement strand
GCCCGTGCGCCCGCAGCATCCAACTCATCGAGTGTTAGTGTATGCGGCAGGGTTGCGCTCGCTCGCCCCTGCCAGCGGAAGGGATTCTCGGGCGCGCTTGGCCACGCGTTTTTCCCATGGCTCTCCATGCGCGCCTGGAACAGTGCAAGCCCGGCCCGTGGCTGGGTGTGCCCTGTGGCGGGCTGGGGATCCTTCGATCGCGGCGCGGTGGCTGGCGCCACCACCGATTCCGCGGCAGGCGTCACGGCTGGTGGGACGACATCGATGTTTGAAAGAGCGGGTTCGCCGGCGAAAATTCCGCCCTGCATGCGCGTCGCCGCCGCCGCCAGGACGGTCCCGGTGAGGACCGCCGCCAACGCCAGCCGGGACCACGCGAGGGTTGGCCGGGTTTCGTAAATCTGTTGCATGCCTCCATTCGACTCCCCCAATGCAAAAAGAAATGCGTATCTGTGTAAACAGACTGTCAAAAATTTGTGCGGTTTTTGCATCGTCGTGGCCTTCGCGAGGTCGCTACATTCTGCGACGCACATAACGCGATTTCCTGTGGATTCAAGACGCGCGGATTCAAGGGCCAGCGGTCGCGGCCCGTGCGAACCCTCCCGTACGGTCGGGCTATGGACTCCGGTCATGAAAACGTCGGCTTCGAAGCACCGGGTGGGCGTCAAAGTTTTGCGTGCGCCTTGTCCTGGTTGGATTTTCACGTC
>CAYVDZ010001084.1:0-2086 GCA_964450575.1 uncultured Opitutus sp. | reverse complement strand
CGTCTGGTTTGAACCGCGCCGGTAGCGGCGCTCCAGTCAGCTCAACCACCGTCGGCAGAAAATCCCAGAACGCCCACGGTTCTTCCGTGACCCGCCCGGCCGGCACCACGCCTGGCCACCACGCGAACGCCGGATTCCGCAGTCCGCCTTCATACATCGTGCGTTTAAACCCGCGCAGCTTTCCGCCCATGGTCTGATCAAATTGCCGGCCGATTTCTGAAGTTTCGGAAAACGACGAGCCGTTATCACCCGAGAACATTACCAGCGTGTTCTGATCGAGCTTCAGCTCGCGCAACAGATCAAGCAGACGACCGACGTCGCGATCCAGCCGCGTCACCTGCGCGGCATACGCCTTTTGCTGCGGCGTCCAAGACTTGTCGGCATACTCACCGAGCTGATCGATCTCGTGCCGGCCATGCGGCAGCGTGATCGCATAAAAGAGGAAAAATGGGCGATCCTTGACGGAGCGAACCCAACGAACCGTTTCATCGGCGATGAGCTCCTGCGCATAGGTTTGCCCCACGGCCTTGCCATCGTTGCCGGGCAGCTCGAAACGCCGGTCATCATCATAGAGGTAGGTCGGAAAATAGCTGTGGGCGTGACGCTGGCAGTTGTAACCGTAGAAATGATCGAACCCCTTTTTCAGCGGGCTTCCGGTGGTATCGAACATTCCCATACCCCATTTTCCCACGCACGCGGTCGCGTAACCCTCCGCTTTGAAAAGCTGAGCCACGGTCAACGTCGCAGCCGGAAGCGGCATCTGCCCCTCCGGCTGAATCTCGCGATTGGCCCGCACCGGCGAGTGGCCCATGTGCAGTCCAGTCATGAGCGAAGTGCGGGCGGGCGCACACACGCTGGTGCCCGTATAAGCCTGCAGATAACGCGTCCCCTCCCGCCCCATGCGGTCGAGATGCGGCGTCTGGATCAATTTTTGCCCATAGGCTCCGACATCCCCCATTGCGAGGTCATCGCTGAGTATAAAGATTACATTCGGTTGAGCAGCGGCGGCCTGCATCTGCGGTAGTCCTAAAACGGATACTGCTGCGAGAACGAGGCTGGCGATCCGCGGGGTTTGGATGAATTCGAGGAACATGAGTTTGAAACGACGTGAATGAGAAAATCACCACGCTGGCGTTCCTGCAGAAACGCCAGCGTCGGCACCCGGGGGCGCCTCCGGCTCAGCCATGGTACAAACGCTGCCGAAACGGCGCCTGAGGGCGACAGGGGCGGCCAGGCGGAGAAGACCATTTCAGAACCACTCTTCGCACGCAACTCTGGAACCACTCCCGCGAAAGGCGCGTGTAATCTCCGACGGGGCCGTACCGCGGAACCCTGATGGCGGCTCCGGGTTGGAATGACTAGGTTTCACACCGGAACCGCCTCCGCTCAACCGTTACTGTCATTAAGCCGAAATTCCCCCGTGTTTCTCTTCGGTTCCATATTTTCCGTAACAGGTCCCGGTAGCGTGAGTGCCGGGGTCGAAACGTCCCACCACCTCCCCGGCCCTTCCGTCATGAAACCGTTCACCTCCGTCATCGAGTTAGCCGGCATCGCCATGGAGGCCGCGGGTGTGGCGGTAATCGTAATCGGCGCCGCCATTTCGAGCATCAAATACTTGGTGCGGCTGCGGAAACTCGGGGCGACGAAAACCTACGCGGCCTATCGCGTTGGCCTCGCCCGCTCCATCCTACTCGGGCTCGAACTGCTGGTGGCCGGAGATATCATTCGCACCGTCGTCGTGGCGCCCACGCTGCAAAACGTCGGTCTACTTGCCGCCATTGTCCTGATCCGAACATTTCTCAGTTTCACGTTGGAGTTGGAGGTCACGGGCAGTCTGCCCTGGCAGCGAGCCAACCGCGATCAGCAGCACGAAGAGCGCAAGGTATAGTTTGTTCATATCTGTAACAGAGGGTTTCGTTCGAATAGTCTCCGCGGCTACTTTCTGGCGCACGCTGCCCCCGGGACTGCGCCGCGCTCGATCCTTCCGGAGCTGCAAACGAAGGGGACGGGAGAAACGTCGGTCTTGGCGTGGTGAACGACTCCCCTTTGCGGCGTTGCCGATGCTTCCAGCGACGCAAGCCGGCAG
>CAYVDZ010001083.1:0-2099 GCA_964450575.1 uncultured Opitutus sp. | reverse complement strand
TTGCCTTCCGCGATGTCGCCGAATTCATCCGTCGCCACCACGTTTTTCATATTCGGCGCAAAGCGCTGCTCGTTGATGGCGAGCGCGGCCGCGCTCATCTCCCGCGACGCTCCCACCACGAACTGATCGAGCTGGATCGGCGCCCCATCCGCCCCGACACCGCTCGAAGTCAGCGGCGCCAACTCAAAGTCGCTCTGAACCGCCTGTCCTGCCATCACTGTGACACGCTTCGTAACGGCCGGAAATCCCGTGAAAAAGGTCTTCACCTCCGCGGAGCCAGCCGGGACATTGTTGAGGCGATACGAACCATCGGAGTTACTGAAGGTTTGCAGCGAGGTACCCTCCACGGTTACCCGCGCGCCTTCGAGCGCGGATCCCGTGGCCGGGTTGGCAATCCGACCTTCAATCGTTCCCGTCCCCCCTTGGGCGTGGACGATATTGGAACTGAGGCAAATCAGGGCGAGGGCGAGCAGCTGTCGAAACAGCAAACCGGGTAAGGTTCGAGTGGTCATAAGGTTTAAAGGTCTAACGGGTTGATCTCGCAGCAGCCGTGGCGAAGCCGCGATTCTGCGTAGGATCCGGAAACGAGTAAGGGCCAGAGCACCGGGTAAGCACTCAGCGCGGGAGTGAAGCGTGATTCGCGTCGGGTGGTCAACGTCCGTTCGCCGTAAAACTTATATAGCTCCACGCGATACCCCGGAACAGAGCGGCCTTCCGGATCAAACCCGTCACCCGCGAAATCCTGCTTGCGGCGGCCCGCACCTGCCCTTGCCTTCTGCCCCAGTTGATTTCCCATCCTGACCGCCCGCACTCCCTCATCGCCATCGTTCCATCTAGCCCGTGAGTTTTTCGGTTTTCGCCCACCTCAACGTCGACAAGAGCTCGCTCTATCGCGAGGTGCTCGGCGTGTTTGTCACCGAACGGGCGCGCTTCGCCATCTCCCTCCGGCCACCCGAGGTGCTCAATGCCCTGACCCGCCGCTCGTCGGACCCGAATCCTCCGTTTCAAATCGACGAGGAAGGCATCCAGTCCGCGCTCCAGCAACTGCGCGACTGGGGCAATCTCGACGACACCCGCGACAACGCCGATGCCGCCAGCATCGAGGAATTCTACCAACGCCGCCGTCTTTATCAGCTCAGCGCCGCAGGCGAAGCCGCCGAACACGCGCTCGCGGTCTTCGACGAGTATCTTCACCGCCCAGGCGAGCTCCAGACCACCGCACTGCACGACATCTCTGAATTACTCGACGCCCTGCTGCCGCAGCTCGCCGAAACGCCACTGGATGACGCCAGAGTTTACGATTTGCTCAGCACTCTTGTTGCTCGTTTCGAACAACTCACCTCGCGCGCCCAGTCGTTCATGCGTGGCCTGCAGAGCACCGTCGATCTTCACGGCATCAGCGTCGAAGCATTTCTCGCCTATAAGGAGAAGCTCATCGATTATCTCGAGAAGTTCATCGGCGAACTGATCGTCGCCACCAGCCGCATCGCCGATGCACTGCTGCAACTCGACGCGTGCGGAATCGAACAGGCGTTCGCCGCCGCCGCCCGGCGCGAGCTCGCCGACGTACTCGACCCGACACCGGATGCCCAGGCCACTGCCGAAATCCGCTGGCGCGAGCGCTGGACAGGTCTGCGCCGCTGGTTCGTCTCTTCGGAAACCGCCTCGCAAGCCGAATTGCTTCGCGCCCGGGCTCGTTCCGCCATTCCCGCCCTGCTCACCGCCGTCACTCAAATCAACGATCGCCGCGCCAGTCGCGCCGATCGGGCCGCGGATTTTTCAACGCTCGCCCGGTGGTTCGCCGAAGCGCCCGATGAAGCCGGTTGCCATCGGCTTTGGCGCGCAGCCTTTGCCCTCTCACCCGCCCGTCACCTTCGCATCAACGCCGAAACCCTGAACGAACGCTCCACCCGCGCCGAGACACCTCGCACGAGCTGGCTGGAAGGCGCACCGATCTGGCTTTCACCGCGGCTCCGTCAACACGGCCGCAACGCCAGCCGTGGTCCGGCGAGCGCCACCATTGATCGTTCCGCCGACAAAGCCCATCTGCGTGAACTCGCCCGCGAGGGTTGGCTGCCGGTCCCGGACAACGGGCGTTA
>CAYVDZ010001082.1:0-2103 GCA_964450575.1 uncultured Opitutus sp. | reverse complement strand
CGGGTGCTTTCGGGAAGCCTGAGATGGCTGCCGGGTTTGCGGCTGGTGCTGGGTCGGGCGATTTGAACCCGCTCCGGTCTTGGGCTTGGTTTTGGATTCGCTGGCTGGGGTAACGCGCCCGCGGCGCCCGGCCTGCGACGCGAGTGCCTCGCGCTTACCCGTCTCGCGCTGGGGGGCGGCCTTGCCGGGCCGGTTGGCGGCAGTCGGCTTGGTGGGCTCCGAGCGGGGCGTGGGAGAGGTTTCGGGCAGCCAACTGCCGGATTTATCCTCGGGTGGGGGCATGCTCCGGCCCTGGCGGGACGGAACAAAAATCGGGCGTGGCGTGGCGGCGTGCTGCCGGGGGGCTTCGACCTTACCGCGCGGAGCAATGCGACCATTGCCGCCGCGGGTGAATTCGCCACTCTTCAAGAGCATGCGCACCTCGTGCGCGAGGGAACCGCGCTCCTTTTTCTTCAATGCGAGCCGGTGTGCGATCTCGAATTCGTTGGCGGGAGTGAAGCTGGGAGCGCGTAAAAGCGTCAGGAGACGATCGCGAAGTGACATGTGATAAAATCGAGGCGCAACGCGCCTTCCGTGCTTTGGGTTGGACGTAGGAAACAGTCCGACTTAGCTACCGGCGATGAAAATCGTCCACGTGGCGAGCGAGTTGTTCCCATATATCAAAACTGGCGGGTTGGCCGATGCGGTTGGCGCGCTGAGCGCGGCGTTCGCTGTCAGCGGGCACGAAGTCTCTGTTTTTATCCCCGGATACCGGGCCGTTTTGGAGCACAAGGATGCGACCGGGGCCGAACGCCGTCTCCGGCTTAAAATCGAGATGGCGGACCAGTTTCTCTCGGGGGAGGTCCGGATGTTTTCGCCGCGACCGAATCTGAAGATCTATCTGATCTGCCGGGAAGAGTTTTTCGATCGGCGGGCGCCCTACGGCACCGGCGAACGCGATTACGAGGACAACGCCGAGCGGTTTATTTTCTTCTGCAAAGGGGTGGTTGAGATGCTTCGCATTGGTGATTTGCAGGCCGATATCGTGCATTGCCACGATTGGCAGGCGTCGCTGTTGCCGGTGCTGTTGCGCGAAGCGGAGCGGCGCCATCGGGTAACCCTGGCGTTGAAGACGGTTTTCACAATTCACAATATCGCGTTCCAAGGAGTGTTTCCGGCCAAGATTTTCGCGCGGACGAACCTGCCCGACGAGCTCTTCCACATGGATGGACTGGAGTACTATTCGCAGATCAATCTGATGAAGGGCGGAATTCTCTTCGCCGATCGGGTGACGACGGTCAGCCCGCGCTATGCAATGGAGATCCAGACCTCCGAGTTCGGCTGCGGACTCGACGGGGTCGTGCAAACGCGGGCCGATGACATCGTGGGCTTGTTGAACGGCGTCGACAGCGCGGTATGGAACCCGGCCGTGGATGCTTTGCTGCCTGCGCGCTACTCAAGCGGGAACCTGAGCGGGAAACAGGTTTGCCGCACCGAACTCCTCAAACGATGCGGATTTGCCGTGGGTTTCAAGGGGCCCGTCTTCGGCATGGTGTGTCGGCTGACCGAGCAGAAGGGCATCGATTTCGTCCTCGCGAACCGGGACTTCTTTCTCGCGCACGATGTTCGCCTGGTGGTGCTGGGCTCGGGGAACAAACGCATGGAGGATGAACTGCGTGAGCTCGCCGCGTCCGTCCCGCAGAAGGTTTATCTCTGCGCGAAACTCGACGAGGCGATGAGCCACCTGATCGAGGCCGGGAGCGATTATTTCATCATGCCCTCGGTGTTTGAACCGTGCGGATTGAACCAGATGTATTCCCAAGTGTACGGCACCTTGCCCATCGTGAGCCGGGTTGGGGGATTGGCGGATACGGTGATCGACGCGGATGAGCATCCGGCGACGGGCACGGGCCTGATGGGTGAACCGAATGCGGCGAGCTTGCGGGACGCGTTGCAGCGCGCGCTGGTACTGTTTGCCGACAATCCGCGGTTTACGGCGGTGCAGCAACGGGCGATGGCGAAGGATTTCTCGTGGAAGATCGCGGCGGCCGCCTACGAAAAAATGTATCAGGAATCGCTGTGACGTTTAGGCGGGCGCGGGCGCATCCGGGGCGGGCCTTCGCC
>CAYVDZ010001081.1:0-2109 GCA_964450575.1 uncultured Opitutus sp. | reverse complement strand
GCTTGCCCCGGGGAGGGTTCATTAGTCAGTTAAGTAACTTTTTTTCATCAACAGTAACAATAGGAAAGTTACAAGGGAGGAAAAATGTTACAGTGAAATCTCGCGGTTGCCCTAAACCAAATTCTGCAAGATTGGCTGCTGGCAGGATCACCTCCGCCGCCTCCCCTTTTTCCCCTTGTCGGCGGCCTTTTCCCGCGCTACCGGTGACCGGCGATTTCAACGCGGTGGTAGCTCAGCTGGACAGAGCAACGGTTTTCTAAACCGTCGGTCGAGAGTTCGAGTCTCTCCCACCGCGCCATGCTTGATGGCGCGTCGGTACTCCGAATCAAGGACTGGCGCGCTTCCACTTCGGGGCGGGGTGTTCCTGTCGTACCGGCGTCCCTGCCCTGGCTACTCAAGCCCGATCATCACCCCTTCACATCTCAAGTCGAAATGCCCGAAATCGCGGTGTCCGCCAAGCCGTACGTAACTCCGACCCGTCCCCCGGTCGTATCATTCCCACCTCGCCGCGTGGATTGAAGAGTGAAGAAATCCTCATTGCAGGACGATGAGAACATCATGAATCCCAACGTCCGGCCCATCGTCATCGCAGAGGGAAACCTGCAGGCCATGGCGCTCATGACCCGGCGGATTCGAGCCACCACGGCCCATCATCCCGTAATTGGATTTCCGGCGGCTCAAGGCGCCATCGACTATTTTGAGCAGGCGCTCCGGCTCCCGGGTCGCACCGCTCTCCCGGGAATGATCTTCGCCAACGCGTCACTGCCGGGGATCGATGGATTCGCACTCACTTCCTGGATACGGCGGCAGTCCGCGTTCAACTCGGTGCAAATTTATCTGCTGACTGCCTCCTCTCTTCCGGACGTTGCCCAACGGGCACGCGATCTCGGAGCGAACGGTCTTCTGTCCAAACTCCCGAGTACGGCGATTTTGACTGATCTCGTGCAGACCCTCGAGTCGCCGACCACACTGGCGGCCTGATCACGTCCTAAAACGCCCGCTCGGGGGGGGGGGACTAGAGCCGCGGCGGCCGCGTATCATCGAGGGCCTGACGAACCCATCGCGATTCCTCCCTGTCACGGCGTGGAATCCACGAAAGTAGAGCTCGGCTCCGGTCCCCGCGGAACCGGTATAGATCGCTCCTGCGTCCCCCGAAAAGTCCGAGGAAAAACGACCGGAGGCCGGCGCGAATGTGATTCAAATGTGAGTCCACTCGTCGCCGAAGAGTGGCGATCCAGATATAGGCCCCGTTCGCGTCCTCCGGCGACCGACAGGGTTTTCGCCCTCATCCTTGCATCCGCTGTCTCACCTTCCGCTCTGAACTACCAACCGCCACCGGGCGCGCCTTTCCTCAAATGAAATCCTGGACTATTGGAAAACGCATCATCCTCGGCTTTGCCGCGGTCCTCACGATCACGATCATGTTGGGTGGCTTCGCCATCTCCCGCCTGATGGAAATCCGCTCCGGTTCCCAGCGCATTGCGGAAGACAGCCTTCCCGGAATTGTTCTCGCGGGCACCTTGTCGGAACTCATCCGCGACAGTTATGCGGAGACGTTTGAACATCTCATTGCCGTCGATCCCGCGGAGATGCAGCGGATTGAAACGGGCATAGCGCAAATCGCGGCCAAGGCCGTGGAAGCCGGCAAAGCCTACGAGCTGACCATCACGACTCCCACCGACCGCGCGCTTTTCGACAAAGCCATGCAGCTGCGGACCACGTTCCTCCAAGCGCGTAACGAAAAAATTCTTCCGCTCAGCCGCGTCGGCCAAAACAAGGAGGCAACCGAGGCGATGCGGACGCATCTTATCCCGGCCTATCGGAGTTATACGAAAGCCCTCACCGAGTTGGCGGACTACAATGAAAGCAACGGAGTCGCCGTGGGAATAACCAATCAACAGAACTCCGCCAGTGCCACCACCGGCGTAATCATAGGAGTTCTGATCGCCCTCGGCTTGGGTTCCACGATCGCCTTCATCATTATCCGCGGGACCACCCGGACGCTGCGTCAAGTCGCCGACTCCCTCAACGAAGGCTCTGATCAAGTGGCATCGGCCGCCAACCAGGTATCAGCCTCGAGCCAGTCCCTGGCCGAAGGCGCCAGCGAAC
>CAYVDZ010001080.1:0-2110 GCA_964450575.1 uncultured Opitutus sp. | reverse complement strand
CGCTTGGGGTCCATCTTCGCGAGGTCCGCGGGGGTCGGGCTGCCGCCGAACTGGCGATAATAGATTACCTGGAAGGGATTGATCGCTGGGCCCATCGCTTTTTCGTTCACCATCAGCGGCAGACATTCGGCCCACCATTGGTCGTAAGCGGCGCTGAGTTCCTTCATGACCTCCGGGTGCTGCTCAATGACGTTGTGCTTCTGGCTGTAGTCGACACTGAGATCGAATAACTGCCAGTTGGGTTCGCGGCCGCCGTTTTCGCTGACCATCGCCCAGCGCGTGTTGCGCACGGCGGCGACTTTGAACTTGGCTTCGTTGGGGTCACTGAGTTTCGGCCAGCGGCCCTGGTGGGTGAACTGGTAGCGGTCGGGCAGTTTCGCGGCTGGATTCTCGAGCACAGGCACGAGGCTGCGGCCCTCGATCTGGGACTTCACGACAGCGGCCGGAATTTTTGCACCGGTGATGGCGGCGAGTGTGGGGAAGAAATCGATGTGCGCCGCGAGCACGCCGCAGTCGGCGGGTTGCAGCGTGCCGGGCCAGCGCCAGAATGAACTCGCGCGGGTGCCGCCCATCCACGCGGAGCCTTTTTGCCCGCGCATGTCGGCGTTGAACACCTTCACGCCGGCGGTGCCGCCGTTGTCGTTCATGAAAATGACCAGCGTGTCCTGCGCGATTCCCCACTCGTCAAGTTTGGCGAGGAGGCGGCCGATGTTCTGGTCAATGTTGTGGATCATGCCGAAGAAGTTTTCGGTCGCGGGCTCGAGGCCCTTACCCTCGTAGAGCGCGCGATCCTCGGGGCGGGCGATGTACGGGCCGTGCGGCGTGTTGGACGGGATGTAGGCGAAGAAGGGTTTTTTCGCCCGCCGCTGTGCGTCGATCCACTTCGTGGCCTGCGCGTAGAAGAGGTCGGTGCAGTAACCGGTGTTCTTCTCGAACTTTCCGTTGTGGAGCAGCGTGGGATCGAAATAGGTGTTGCCGGGCGCGTCACCGCAGGAGCCGGGATAGATCTGGCCGATGCCGCCACCGCCGTGAATATAAACCTCGTCGAAGCCGCGGCGATTGGGCTGATACTCCGCTTCGTCGCCGAGATGCCATTTGCCGAAAATGCCTGTGGCGTAACCCGCGGACTGGAGCACCTGCGGCAGCGTGGTCGCGGCGAGGGTCATACGCTCGCGTTCGAGAATGGTGTGGGTAACGCCGTTTTTGAATTCGTGGCGACCGGTCAAGAGAGCGCTGCGCGTCGGCGAGCAGGTGGGGCTGACGTGGAAATCCGTGAAACGCACGCCCTCGGCGCGGAGCCGATCCAAGTTGGGGGTTTTAAGGACCGGATTGCCGTGGGCGGAAATGTCGCCGTAGCCCTGGTCGTCGGTGAGGATGAAGAGGATGTTCGGTTGTTTGCCGGCGATGGGTTTCGCGGGAGCGGCAGCGTGGCTGGAGGCGGCGCAGGCCAGCAGGGATGCGAGGAGGGGTATGAGGCGTTTCACGGTAAAGAGGAAATGAACAGAACGAGGATGGTGGTTGCGCGGGACCGGAGGAGGAGTGGGTGGACTTAGAACGTGCCCTTGAGGCCGAAGGTCCAGAGCGAGCCGAAATCGAGACGCGAGCGGAACTGCGCGTGTGCGGGAGTGCTTGGTCCGGAGATTTCGGCGTCCTCGGTGGCGTCGTTGATATTGCGGAGATTGGTGAAGAGCGCGATCCGTCGCGTGAGCGAGTATTCACCGGAGACGTCGATATAGAGACGCTTTAATCCCCAGTTGTAGGTGCCCGGTTCAATACTCGCGCCCGAGGCGACGATGCCGCGGCGCTGGCGACCGCGGTAGTTCCAGTTGATCCGAAGATTGTACTTCTCCCGGGTGAGGCTCACGCCCCAGCTGCCGCTGCGGGGAATGTAGCCGGCGAAGTTGGCGGTCGCGGTCGTGTCGCCGGTCGCGCGTTGCGCACTGGCGTTGGCGAAGACCTGCACTCCCCGGACCCACGAGGGCAGGCCGGTCAGCGCCTGTTTATAGCTGAAGTCGACGCCGGTGAGACGCACCTTGCCGGGAAGATTTTCCTGGGTGGTGACGTCGAACTTGTCGTAGAGCGCGGGATCGAGACCGTAGAGGTTGAGGAA
>CAYVDZ010001079.1:0-2111 GCA_964450575.1 uncultured Opitutus sp. | reverse complement strand
AGAATTCAGCGAAAGGCGCCGAATGGAAAGTGGCGATCGCCGGGAAACTGCGCCATTCCGTTGCCGGGCTCTATCGCTGGATCGCGGAGACCCTCAAGATGGACCACCCCGGCTCGATGCGAGGCCATGTCTCACGCCAAATTCAGCGTTCAGCGGACTGACCCCGTCCAGCCCCCCTCAACCATCCGCTCCCTCCGCGCCATCTGCGGTTGCTCGATCTCACCGCAATCGATCCACGGCCGGCGGTCCTTTCAAACGCCAATCCTTTAACCGCAGATTACGCCGATTCCGCGGATAAATCCGGGAGCCACGATCGCTTCCCGATAAGCACTGCTTTGGCGGGCGGTTACGCGCTCTCGTGCTTTCCGGATGTCTGGCACGATGCAATTAGAGTGCGGGATGAAACGTCTCGACTCTGGGCAAAGTGATGCCCGTTGCTCACGGCGCGGCTGCCGTGTGATACACTGTCTCAAGCAGAAAGAATCGGGCTCAGACAAGGTGGGGTATAAATTCAGTCTGTATATTCACACGGATCCAAACGCGACCGAGTGCGAGACGGCGCGAAAAAGGTCGTGACGAGAGTGATTCCGGCGGGTGCTGGAATCGATCGGTTTGGGGTGTGGAATGAACCTCGCTGTATGGCCTTGCAGGGCGCCCCTGCTTTCGACGGAGTCTCGTGAGTTACTTCACTCGTGTTGGTCGAGATCCCTGCGCTTCTCCGAGGTCGCTTTTGTCCCCAATTTCGTTTCCCCGAGCCCATTTCCGAAGCTCCTCTGAGGATTTGGTGGAAACCTTGCCCGGTTTTTGCCAATGCCTTCCTGCTGTGCCGATCAAAGCCAAAACCAAACCAAACCGACTGCCTACGGTTCATGATGTTGCCAAGGCTGCCGGGGTGGCGGTCGGGTCCGTGTCGCGCGCTCTGAATGATCATCCCGACGTGAGTCCCGATATTCGGGATCGCATCATCGCGGCTGCCCGTTCGCTCAACTATTCGCGGCTGCGTCGAAAGCGCGCTCAACCCATCGCTTCCGGTCCGGGATTCGCCACCGGTGTTCGCCTGGGTCTGATCTGTTTCGGAATGGAGGACGCCCTGGTGCAGCTTCCCGTTGTAAGTGCCGCCCTTCATGGCATCGAAGCGGCGGTATCCGCCGAGGGGGGCAGCCTTATGCTCGCCAATATTCCCCGAGGCGACCGCGTCCCGGCTTTTCTAATGGAGCATCAGGTCGCAGGTGTCATCGTCAAAGGGCCAAATGTGGGACTCCTTCCTTCTGAGAAAGAAAACGAGTTGCTGCATTACATTTATCAACTGCCCCACGTTTGGTTGCTCGGGCAGTTGCCAAACGCGCGCGGCGATCACTGCAATTTCGACCAGGAAATCGCCGGGCGGCTCGCCGCGGAGCATCTGCGCGACAAGGGCCATGTGCATGTCGCCTTTCTCAATCCAAAACCGGGACATGCCCAGTTTGAGAAGGTCAAGCTGGCCTTCTGCGTCGCCACTCAGGGTTTCGGCCATCGAGCCGACGTCATCGAGCCGCCCCGGACTCAAAACCTGACATGGCCATTGCCGGCGGTGTCGTCGCAGGAAAAGGTGGAAGTACTCGTGCGCCAGTGGGCAGATCGACCTGCGGGTCAGCGGCCCACTGCCATCGCCGTCGGGGCGGACACCACCGCGGTCCAGATCTATGCGGTACTCGCGAAACTCGGAATCAAAGTGGGGAAGGACGTCGGCATCGTTTCGTGTAACGACGAGCGCTCGTTGATCATGGGACTACATCCTTCCCTGACCACGATTGACGTGCGGGCCGACGCCGTGGGGCGTAACGCTGTCGCGCGCCTACTCTGGCGCGTCAGCCATCCTGGCGACGCGCCGCCCGCGCGGATTTTGATCGAGCCGACGCTGACCGAGCGAAATTCGGTGCAGACCGTGCGGTGATCCGTCGGCCAAGGGCCGGAGCGGACGGGGTTGATATAGTTCATGCTATTTCATTTGGGTTGATGAAGAGGTCGCGCTGTGGCCGTACGAGTAATTCCTGAAATGTGGGAACCGCAGCCTCCGATTGTTTCAGGGTTGACTTGATAATTTCATCAGTATTTTTTAAATTAGTTCACCA
>CAYVDZ010001078.1:0-2118 GCA_964450575.1 uncultured Opitutus sp. | reverse complement strand
GCGTACGGCGGAGAAAAAGGACTCCAGCGCCGCAAGGGACTTCTTCTGATAGTCCTTGAGGGCGAGGGTCATTGCGGATCGGGGACGTTGAAGTAGGTGACGAAAACATCCCCGACGAATTCGTTTGGAAACTCTCGCAAATAGAGGCCCGTCGCTTCGCACAAATTGGCGAGCGCCTGTTCGAGCGTTTCGCCCTCAGTCGTCGTGCCGGTTTCGGGGTTCAGCGCAATGTATCCGCCCTCTTCGGCAGGTCTAAGCACGGCCATCAGCCTCAAGGGAATGTTCACACCGTTCGCGCTTCCGCAATGACGGCTTCACGATAGCTCTTCGGTATTTCGCCAGGAACAAAGACTGCGACACTTACGCCAAGCAGCTCCTCCAAGGCCACTTCGATGCCAGCCAAATCCAGCAGAGAGGTTTCGGCAGTGGTGTCGACAAGTATGCCGAGGGCACTGCCTTCCCAAACCTCGAGATGCGGAGTCGAACGCATCACGCGTGGATTGGCCGCACGGCCATCCGACACGATGCGAAGAATCGAGTCGCGGTGGGCGTCTAGGGCTAGGCGCGGATTTATCGACATGCCAGGAACCTAACGCATCCGTATGTCATAGGGAATCTGGCGGAAGGTGGCGTCCAGACGCTTGAGACGGGCCGGGGAGAGCCGGCAGGCTTCGCCGTAGATCACCCGGGGACCGTCGTGCGGCGGCAGCGTGTCGAGGATCGCCTGCCACACGGCTTGGGTGAGCACGTTGCCGCTTTCGGGGCGGCGGTCGCCGAGGATGCCGTTGTAGAGGAGGATCAACGCGGTACGGCCGTCGCTGCCCAGCAGTGGCGAGTCGAACCGTCCTGTGGGGTGAGGAGCGCCGGTTTCGAGGAACCATAAATAGGCGGCCAGAGCGGCGAAGCGGACGCCTGGATTGATGCGGCCGTCGGCGCCGAAAACCGGTTCGCCCAGCTTCATGAAGCGGAAGCCGCCGCCGCCGTGCCAGTTCACCGATTGGGAGATTCCGCCTTGTTCGCCTTCGACGACTTTCTTCAGGCGGGGGAGGCAGTGCGTGCGGGCGTGCTCGCCCATCTCGATGCCGATCCAGCGGCGGCCCATTTTGTGGGCGACGGCGGCGGTGGTGCCGGAGCCGAGGAAGGAGTCGAGTACGAGGTCGCCCGGAAGAGTCGAGATATGAAGAACCCGTTCAAGGAGGCGTTCCGGTTTGGGTGTCCCGAACGATTCCTCCCCGGGAAACAGCGCTCGCATTTCATTTTTCGACGTTCGATTGCTACCTACGGCGTCTTTGCCCCACAACGTACGCGGTATCAAATCGCTTACTTCGGATAGGTAGCGTTTAATGCTGGGGCGCGCCTCTCCGGTCGGACCCCACCAGATTCGGCCTTCGGAATCGAGCGAGCGAAGTTTTTCCTCTGATATTCGCCAAAAGCGTCCGGGTGGCGGTGAGAAGGTTCTGCTTGAAGGGCCTGTGATGGTGTACTGCCCTTTCGAGTACGGCTTGTTCGCGTACGGATCGCCGGGCAACCACGGCCCTCGTTCATCATTGTCCGGATTCGAATAGATTGAATCGGACTCTTCGTTTCGGGGAAGCTTCTTTGGTATCCATTCCGGGTTCTTAGCGTACACATGGATGTAATCGTGGTCGGAGGAAAATTGCCGAGCAGAGTTTCGAGGTGAATCGGCCTTCTGCCAGATCAGGCTTGCAACAAAGCCTCTCCGGCCGATTACCTCGTCCATCAAGACCTTCAGGTAGTGTCCCTCATTGTCATCAATCGTCACCCAGATCGACCCATCCTCCGCCAGCAAATCCCTTAACAACTCCAGCCTCGGATACATCATCGACAACCATTGCGAATGCTCCAGGTTGTCGTCGTAGTGCTCAAACGCGCTCTTGGTGTTGTACGGCGGATCGATGAAAATGCACTTCACCCGCCCCGCGTAAAAAGGCAGCAGCGCCTTGAGGGCTTCGAGGTTGTCGCCCTGGATCAGCCAATTGCCCGCACCCGCTTCACCAACCGACTCGATGGGCTCCAGCATCCGGTAGGGAACCCGTCTCGCAATGCGCTTGGCCTCGCCATCACCGAGCCAACTCAGTTGGGGCATAGGCAGGCAGT
>CAYVDZ010001077.1:0-2120 GCA_964450575.1 uncultured Opitutus sp. | reverse complement strand
ATCGAACCTGGCGTGGGGTTTGGATCGCAGATGGTGGCCAGCGCCATGGAGTTCGAGGTTTCGCTTTCGCCCGCCATTCCCGAGAAACTACGGCTGAGAATTCTGGCTTTCGACTGGTGGATCCGTAACCAAGACCGCGGCGAAAAAAACCCCAATTTGCTTTGGAGCGCCGAAACACGAAACCTGCACGTCATCGACCACGATCAAGCAGGATATTCGGAAAACGCCTCAATATTTTGGGGTATCCATGTTTTTAAGGACCTAGCTCCATCCGATTTGAACTGGCTTCCGCCCTTTCTGTCCGCCGAGTTCTCGGCGGCTGCAGCGAGCCTTTTGCCTTCCCCGGTTTTGTCGGAATTGCCTTCAGAATGGACAACCGATCACGACGGAACAACTTGGTTCGTTAGACACCTTCACCAAAGTCCGAAAAACGCATCACACCGAGACTGGAGGAACCCATGACTAAGCAACTCGCCTGTCACTATTCCGTGGTGCGCTTCGCCCCCTATCCAGAAACCGACGAGTTCGTGAACGTAGGCGTGGTGCTCGCCTGTCCCGCCATCGGCTACCTCGATTTCAAACGCGCCGACTTGCGCCGCCGCGGTCGCGTCGGCCGATTCTTTCCCGAGCTCGACGCCAACATTTACTCGGCCGCCATGCACGCCTGGGTGGATTCGCTCAAGAATCACCGCAAGGTGCCCACCGACGGGCAGACACTCAACGACTGCGATCGCCAGCGCCAGCGTGAGGTGTTCAAGACCATCGTCCGCCCACGTGAGTCGATCCTCTTTTACAGCGAGCCTCGAGTCATCGTGAGCGAGGATCCGACCGCTACCCTTGACGAGATATTCGGAGTCTACGTGGAGCGCCGCTTCGCCAACGCCCCTGAATATCAGGAGCGGGTGATGTGCCGTCGTCTTCAGACGGTCTTTCGTGAGGCCGGCCTGCTGCAACGTTACCTCTTGGATGAAACCATCGGTAACGACGACTATCACGTGCGCTTTCCCTTTGTGAAACGCACGGAGGCCGATGCGCACCCACGTCAGGCCATCAAGGCCCTGCATTTGGACCGAAAGAATCCAACCGACATCATCCGACACGCCGATGACTGGCGCAATGTCGTGAAAAGGTTGAACAGCTACGGAACCGCTCCCGACGAACTTCTCTTCGTCCTGCAGGGACCGCGCAGCGCAGAGGCTTCGCATGTGCGCGCCTTCGACCAGGTCCGCCGCGATCTCGATCACGACGCAATACCGTATGTGGCGGCCGAAGACACACCCAACATTCTCTCCTTCGCCGAGCGCAACGACGGCTGATTCTTGTCGACGATCCAAGCCGCTCGATTACGTCCTGCCCCGCCCCTGATTCTCCCATGGGCCTCACGATCCACTACCGCCTGCAACTCCCGGGTCGCGTTTCTCTCACCGGCGCCCACGCCCTCGTCACCACCGCGCACCGCCACGCCGCGCAACTCGTCACGCGCCGCCGGTTGCGCGGTCTCTCGGACCTCATGCCCGCGACGGAATCGCCGATGGCCGTGCGCTACACCCGCGTCGGACCGAAACGGGACGGCCGCTGGACCGCCGTGGAGCCGCTCGAGGGCTGGCTGTTCACCGTCGACGTCGGCGAAGGCTGCGAGCCCGCCACCTTCGGCCTGTGTCGCTACCCGCCCACCGTGCCCACGGCCGCCGGCCCCGCGCGCACCCGCTGCGGCACCGGCTGGCACCTCGCGACGTTCAGCAAAACCCAATACGCCAGCCTCCACGGCTGGAAGCATTTCCTCGTCTGCCATCGCGCCGTGATCGACCTCGCGCTCCTCTGGTCACCACTCGGCGTCACCGTCGAAATCACCGACGAAGGCAGCTACTGGCCCGGCCGCTCCGTCCGCTCCCTGCGCACGCAGATCGACCAGATGAACGGCATCGTCGCCGGCCTCGCCGGTGCGCTGAAAGACGTGAGCGACGACGCCGACCTCGCGCCCGTGCAGTCCCCCGTTTTTGCCCATCCCCACTTCGAGCGCCTCGAAGCCGAAGGCGTCGCGCGCCACGGCGACCTGATGGAAAAAGTCGCCCGCGCGCTTCGCCCGTCCCCCTGAAGCCGGACCGCCTGCCCTCAAACGC
>CAYVDZ010001076.1:0-2125 GCA_964450575.1 uncultured Opitutus sp. | reverse complement strand
GAAGATCAGCAACGGAAAAAGTACTTCTCGCCGCGGCGCACAAGACGATCACGTCAGTTTCGAATCGATGGCTCGCGGAGCGCCTTCAGCTCGGGAAGACCAGCAGTGTGGCTGCACTCATTCGTCGATTTCGGTTGATGGGAGGAATGGAAACGCCGCGCTTCAAAGCGGCCGTAACACCTCTCGGGGAATGACTCTGAGGGGACTTCACGCCCCGTTCTAAACGTCTCCCGCGTTTCCCCACCCCGCTCGCTCCGATTGGAACAGCGAACGAATGCGAAAGCCGACTTCGCCCCCTCCATATCACGATTCATGACATGACCCCCTCGGGAGGAGTCAGACGGGGTCATGTCGCGAATTGCGAATCGAGCGCTTGAAATCCTGCGGTGTGATTGAGGCCTTGACGATGGAAGCGCGTCACGAGCGAACTCATGCTGCTGGCATCACCCATGGCAAGGCGTACGCCGAGCTGAGCGCGTGCCTGCTGCACAGCGGCAGCATCGCCCCCAAGGAGGGAGAAGCGTTGCACGCTGCAGACTGCTCCAGCGATACTCGGCCAACGTGGCACTGGTGACGTTGTCGCCGGAGAGCGGATTGAGGTGGATGTAGTGCCTTGAACCAATACCATTTTACCGGAGGCCGCAAAGAGCGCAGAGTTCGATCAACTTGGAGAACGACGGCCAGACTTTCCCGACGTCCGACTCCTGGATCCTGACTCCTGGCCCCTTCCTTCCCTCTCCGCGGCCTCTGCGGCCTCCTGTTAAATCCGAAGCTCGGGGACGCGTCCAACGCTCTTCGCACTTTTCCGCCTCACGCCCGGTGGGTATTTCCCACTTGTATCGAGCTGGGAACGGTGCATCTTGAGTCCTGCATGAGCACTCTGGTTAAAGACTCCCGTTTCGAGCTGGTCACTGAACTCCTCAAGCCCGACGTAAAAACGCGCCTGACGTTGGGCCAGACGCTGGCCCACGCCGGTGTGGCCTACAATGTTTACCGCAACCGGCTCGGCCAGATCATGCTCGATCCGGTCAAGGCGGTGCCAGTATCCGAGACCTGGCTCTACGGGAACAAGACCGCCTTCGCCGCAGTGAAGCGCGGTCTGGCAGACTCCGCGGCTGGCCGCACGAAAAAGCGCGGTTCATTCGCCGCCTACGTCAACGAGGATTAAGCGGTGCAGCGCCAGTTGCGGTTTACCGACGAAGCAGACCGGCAGTTAAAGGAGCTGGAGGCCAGCCCGGCCCAAAACGGTCTGCTTAAGCAGGTGCAAAAAACCTTGGGTCTGCTGGAAACCAATGTCCGGCACCCTGGACTGCACACGCACGAATACCAGTCACTGCGCGGGTCCAAGGGCGAGCGGGTCTGGGAGGCTTACGCCCAGAACCAAATCCCCGGGGCCTATCGCGTATTTTTCCACTATGGGCCGGATGAAGTAGCCGGGAGAAAGCGCCGGCCGGTTCTGACGGTGATCGCCATCACGCCCCACCCCTAACCCGGATATTTCACCAAATGAAGCCAAGGCATGAGTCACAGAGGGCACAGAGTGATGCCACTGAGTGCGCCGCCCACCGAGCCAAACACCCTGTCTTGCTCCGTGACCTCTGTGTCCGGGCTCGGTGTTCTCTGTGACGTGGATCGTTTCGGATTTTGGGTGAAATATTCGGGCTAAGCCAGGCCGGCAACCGCCTCCGCTTTACCCGTCCCTTAATGGAGGTCATCGGCCGAAAATAAATTCGCCAACACGCCCGGCGCGGATTTCTTCGCGCTGCTCCGGGTTTCAAGGGTCAAGCCATGACCTCATTTTTAGGCCCCCCGGCGGGCAAAACGCTGCTCGTGCATCTGGAAGCCTTGGCGGGATTCGAGGCGCACGCGTTGTTCCGACGCTTTAACCGGCTCCCCGCCTTCGTCCTGAAGCAGGGCAACGACCTGCCCGGTGGAAACGAAGGTGTAGCGGGACGAGACACCAGGCCGGGCGGTCGGCGAATACCGAGGGAGCAACGCGGCGGAGATCCCCGGACGAAAGTACAGGGGCATTGACGCGGGCGGAGGGAGCAGGAACCCTTTGATCGTATTCATGAGGGCCGGCGGTGAGGCGACACCGGCGGATAGAATCCAAGCGGTCGCAAGC
>CAYVDZ010001075.1:651-2127 GCA_964450575.1 uncultured Opitutus sp. | reverse complement strand
CGGATCAAAAGTATCGGCGGTATGGATGAGCCAAAGTGGGTCGTCTATCACCCTGAATCGAAACGCCTCTTCGTCTCCAACGGTGACGGCAAGGTGCGGGTATTTAACTCCGATACCTACGAACCCGGCCGCATTTTTGAGTTTCGCGAGAAGGCCAACAACCTCCGCTTCGACGCCACGACCGGCGAACTCTTCGTGGTATCGGAAAAACGTTTGGCGCAATCAGCGTCATCGATACGCGGAGCGACCGCGTGAAGTCCGAGATTCCGCTCGCGGCGTTTCCCAAACAATTCGAACTCGATGGCGATCGCATCTACGTGAACGTGCCCGAGGCAAATCACGTAGCGGTGGTGAGCCGGTCGCAGAAAAAAGTAATCGGGACATGGCCGGTGCGCGCCGCAAAGGACAACGTGCCGATGGGCTACGACCGCGCGGGACACCGGCTCTTCGTGGCCTGCGCACCGGGCACGTTCGTGGTGTTTGAGACGCCCTCCGGCCGCGAGATCGCCAGCGTAGACATCGCGGAGGACGCCGACGGCATTTACTACGACTCCAAACGCCGGCTGATCTATATCTCCTGCGGCTCTGGTTTCATTGATGTGGTTCGGCAGCGCGACGCCGACCACTACGAGCGCGTCGATCGCGTGCAGACGGCAAAAGGTGCGGCGACCTCG
This sequence comes from uncultured Opitutus sp., assembly GCA_964450575.1. Lineage (GTDB taxonomy): Bacteria > Verrucomicrobiota > Verrucomicrobiia > Opitutales > Opitutaceae > ER46. The sequence goes on along the minus strand of CAYVDZ010001075.1, from coordinate 1,453 downwards.
CTCCTCGTTCCAGAGTTGGACAGGCTCTTTCTGGCGGTGCCCGCGCACGACACTACCGCCGCCGAGCTGAGGATCTATCGCCCGGTCGCGCCGATTCTCTCCAAATAATCACTATGTTCACGTCGCGCTTTCTCCTGTCCGCGCTCGCCCTCGCCATGTTGGCCGGATGCGTCACCTATCAACCGAAAGAACTCGATCCCGCCCGATCCCAAGCTCAGTTCGAAACTCGCAGCCTCCGCGATCCTGGATTGCAAACGTTTTTTGCGACTCATGGCCAACCGGCAGGCGATGAGTGGGATCTCGCGCGCCTCACGCTGACGGCGTTTTACTTTGCTCCGGAACTCGATGTCGCCCGCGCCCAAGTGGCGGAAGCGGAGGGCATGGCGAACGCCGCGGAGGAGAGGCCAAACCCGTCCTTCGCGTTTACGCCTGGCTATAACAAGGACGCGATCGGCGGTGTGACGCCATGGATAATCGGCTATGCCCTCAACATTCCAGTCGAGCTCAGGGGCAAGCGAACCTATCGCACATCAGGGGCTCGGCACAAAGCGGACGTCGCGCGTTTCGATCTGGCGCGCGTCGCCTGGAACACCCGCCGCGCCGTGCGGCGCGCGCTGATCGAGTTGCATGCGGCAGAGTCCACGGCGGGGCTGTGGCGCGACCAGAAGCCGCTGCTCGCCCAAGCCGCGCAACTCGTGGATGCGCAGGTGAAGGCCGGTGACGTTTCGCCGCTCGAAGCGGCGCAGGCGCGCATCGCGCTCGGCCGCGCCGAACTCGCTGCGCGTGAAAGCGAGCGCGGCGT
>CAYVDZ010001075.1:0-641 GCA_964450575.1 uncultured Opitutus sp. | reverse complement strand
AGCCGCCTGGCCGAGGCCATCGGCATCCCGCTGTCCGCCTTGGCGGAGGCGCGCCTCTCGTATCGCGGTCTCGCCGAACCAGCCGAGCCGGTCGCTGTAGGCGAGGCGCGCCGCTGGGCCGCACAAAATCGTGCGGACCTGCTCGCTGCGCTCGCCGAATACGCCGCGAGCCAGTCGGCCCTCCAGCTCGAAATCGCGCGCCAGTATCCCGATCTCGCCCTCGGACCGGGTTATCAACTCGACCAAGGCGAAGGCAAATGGTCGCTCGGGCTGGGGGTCACGCTGCCCATCTTCGATCGCAACCGCGGTCAGATCGCTGCCGCGCAGGCCCGCCGTGAGGCGGCGGCGGCCCATTTTCACTCGTTCCAGAACCGTGTGCTCGGGGAGGTGGACCGCGCCGCCTCCGACTTTGCTTCCGCCCTCGGCGACCTCGACACGATTAAAACTATGCGCACGAACATCGAGCAGCAGGCCCGCACGGTGCAGGCGCAACAAACCGCCGGCGAGACCTCCCGGCTCGATCTGGCCCGCGCGCAAATCGAACTCGCCGACAACACTCGCGCTGAACTCGACGCCCGCGTGCGGGCCGAGCAGTCCCTCGGTGCTTTCGAGGACGCCGTGCAACGTCCGCTCGCGTGGCC
>CAYVDZ010001074.1:0-2134 GCA_964450575.1 uncultured Opitutus sp. | reverse complement strand
GGCAAAACGGACATGCACCGGCTCATCCCCGGCTCGGGCGTCGATGGCATTTTGGAGCACCTCGCGAACGAGGTGATCATTTCCGGCGTATTCTCCTTCGCCGGCTTGCTCCGTTTTGAATAGGAGGGCCTCCTGCGGACCGCGGCGCACCGCGGCGCCGCGCAGCTCTTCAAAAACCCACTCGCTCATGGTGTGGCTCACTTTGAAATCGCGGTTCTTCTTCGCATCCGATAAACAAGATTGCCAATTCCGCTCCATGACGACTGGAGCGAATAAAGGTGTCAGGAACCTTTTAGTTGACTTCCAGCGCCCTTTTCCGCTATCCTACCCTCATGGAACGACCAAATCGAGCTGCCGACGGCGGATTGATCTACCATGTGCTCAATCGGGCCAATGCCCGGAGCACCATCTTCGCCTCCGAAGCCAACCACGGAGCGTCGGACCACACAGAGCAATCGACGGATCGTTGTCACTCGAGAATGGATTCCGTAGGACGGGCTTCCCAGCACGTTCCAGAGTTCGCGTCGCACATCGACGGCCTGGGAAGGCCAGGGCTTTTAACATCTTGGTCAGCGTGTTTTTAGTTTTACTGTCTGAATCTGTATTTGTGTTTTTAAGTGCTTGTGTTATCACGCTTTCTGAACATGGACCCCGTTCAGGAGGTGTGCCGATGGAACGACGTTGGAAAGCTCGATTGGAAGAGATGCTAGCGGAGTGCGAAGTGGCGCCGGACTCGTTGCAACAGGTGGAGGAGCGGTTGACGGAGTTCGTCGCGCCGTTCGCGGCGTTGCTGTCGCAGCAAGCTCAGCGGCGGCATGCGGCGGATTACATCGCCGGTCTGGTCACAGACCTGGAACGGAAAAATGTGGAATCGATCGCTTATCGCCATGACCAGGACCGCGGCCCGTTGCAGCACTTCATCGGCTGCTCCGATTGGGATCACCAACCGCTGCTCCAGGAGTTGGCGCGGCAGGTGGGCGAGCAGATTGGCGAAGAGGATGGGGTGATCGTGTTTGATCCCTCGGCGTTTCCCAAGCAAGGGAAGAAGTCGGTCGGAGTCGCGCGCCAGTGGTGCGGCCGCCTGGGCAAGGTCGACAACTGCCAGGTCGGCATTTACATGGGCTATGTGTCGCGCCTTGATCGGGTGCTGGTGAATGAACGATTGTACTTGCCGCGGGAATGGACGAAGAACCGCAAGCGCTGCAACGCCGCAGGCGTGCCGCGCGAAGTGCGCCTCCAAACGCGACATGCTCTGGCGCTCGATATGCTGACAGAACAAGGCCACTTGCTGCCGCACGCCTGGGTCGCGGGAGATGACGAAATGGGGAGAAATGCCCCATTTCGCCGCGATTTGCACGAGCGCAAAGAACAATACCTGCTGGCCGTTCCCAGCAACACCTTGATTCGCGATCTGGATGCGGCTCCGCCGGAATACCAAGGTCGCGGCGCGGTGCCCAAGCAGCCTTTTCAGCGCGTCGACCGCTGGCGCGACGCGTTGCCGCCCAGCGCCTGGACGCGCGTTGAGGTGCGGGACGGAGAGAAGGGGCCGCTGGAGGTGGAGGTGGCCATCTGCCGAGTGCATGCCAAGCTTACCCGGCGCGTGATGCCTTATGAGGAAACTCTGGTGATCATCCGCTACGGCGACGCGGAGGGAGTGACCAAATATGACTTCTATCTTTCCGACGCGCCGCGCACGACTCCGGTTCAGGAATTCGCGCGAGTCGCCCTGGCCGCCCATCGGATCGAAGAGGCGATCAAGCGCGCCAAGAGCGAGACGGGCTTGTCGCACTACGAGGTCCGCAACTGGCGGGGCTGGCATCATCATCAAACCCTGTCGCTGTTAGCCACTTGGTTCCTGGCGTGTGAAACACGGCGGGGAAAAAAAAACGACACCTGCCATCACGCTGCCACAAGTCCGCGAAGGCATCGCCAAAATCCTCCGAGCCGCTTGGCAGTGCGATACACCGCAGAAAGTTGCCGCCTACCAGACACGTCGCTTGATCCGCAACGAGCAAGCGCGGTTCTATCACCACAAGGCACGTAACCGCCTGCCCCGCTTACGCATCCATCAACGCCACTGACCTCGGACAGTAAAAATAAATGGCTGGAACGCTTCCAGAAGAAGCAGACCCCC
>CAYVDZ010001073.1:0-2136 GCA_964450575.1 uncultured Opitutus sp. | reverse complement strand
GCGCTGCCGAAACCTTGGGCGCGGATTACGCTCTAGCTGTAACGGGATTCGGATCGGCGACGTCGACGGGACAGGGCGGCAACCCCGTCGGCACCATCTTCGTCGCTCTGTTTTCGCCGGCAGGCGTGTGGTCGAAAAAGCTCAGTTATCCCGGACCGCGTTCGACCGTAAAGGTCCGCGCCGTGAATGCCGCGCTCGACTGGCTGCGGCGTGAATTGCTTCGCGCCCAACGTAACAGCGGGACGGTAGCCGAGGCCAGCATCAGCGCGATGCAATAGGTCCGCCGGGCTGCGGGTGTGGGTTTTGCAGCGGGTCGTATCCGTTACGCGGATGCGCCCACATGATCGGGCGCGCAGCTCGTTCCGCCTCGCGGAGGCGTAGGGCAGGTCTGTGCCCTGCTCACGGCGGGTCACAGCCCCGCCCTACTATATGGCGGAATGGACCGCTCCAGCTTCGCAGTGGAGCGGCCCGTTACACTCGTCACCCACGCGAACCGATCAAGGGACTTCGTAGATCTCGAGCATCGCATTACCGCGCACGGCCGAGCGGACTTGGACCGTGTAGGCGCCGGCCGGCAGGGTCGCGAGCACCGCTGCATCCTTGCTGCCTGAGGTCAGGGCAAACGCTCCTGCCCGGCGCGCCGCCGTCGAAATGTCACTCACACTGGCAACCCAGTTATCGTTTCCACCGAGCTCGATTCCATTGCCATCATAAAGCGCGATTGAAGGATCCGCCACCCCACTCGCTCCAAATTGCTCGAGCGCGGGACCGACACCGCGGAGCAACACCCGCTCGGCCGAAGCGCCTGCAATCACAAAGCCACTGATCAACGCCGCGTTGCCACTGCCGGTCGAAGCGCGGCTCGAAACGTTCACCAAACGAGATCCGTGGCCGCTGCCCGCATCGTAGATTTCAGCTAGGCCGACTCCTCCGCCCCCTTGGGCGTCGATGACCTGCGCCGTGTAATTGCCCGGTGCGAGCGTGACGAGCGCCGCGCTGTTCGCACTTCCGGCGGCGAACGGGAATGCGCCCGTCCGCACTGCGGCCTGCGACGCTTCCGTCGAGCTCGCTCCCGGGTTGACCGTGATGATCAACGCTCCGGTCACATCATAGATTTGCAGGCGCGTCGCAGTCAGTGCGTCGCTCACACCGAATTGCACCAACGCCGGACCTGCCGCGCGCACGAGCACACTGCGCGGTTCCGTGCCGTTGATCGCGAAGCCGAGAATGAGAGGCGTATCCGCGGCGACATGACCGCGGGTCGAGAGGTTGACGAGACGGGAAGGGCCGGTCTCATTCATCTGCGCGGCGCGGGCCGCAATGATTTCCACCGTGTCTTCGCCGGGCACCACAATCAGCATCGAGCGGGGCGCGATGCCCGTGATGGGATCGAAGCCCAACACCGGAGCCGCGGCCTGCAACGGAGCCGTAACCGAGTGAGCCGGAGCGGCGGCGGGATTGGTGAAGTTGAATTCGCGCACGGTCTCGTAAAGGCCCGAGGACGTTCCACCCGTCGGGGTGATCGCGCGTACCCGAATATAGAATACGCCGCTCGCCGGGAGATTCAGGCCGGTGAGCTGCCAGTCGCTGCCACTCACGCTGCGCCGCCCTTCACCCAAGGTCGTCCAGGTGGCGCGGTCCGCGGATCGCTCGAACAGCACGGAGGATACCTCACCAACAGTACCGCTGCGGCTCCACATCACCGTCGTCCGATCCGCACTGACTCCGAGCATTTGCGAGCCGGCGCCCGTGGAACTGAGACGAGCGATTCCGACTCGAGTGACGCCACCGACGCGGGTGAATCCGCCGCCGATCATCAAGCGTCCGTCGGGTTGCAGTGCCACCGCGGTCACGGCGCCGTTAGGCATCGGATCGAATAAGGAATCAATCGTCCCATTCGGCATCAACCGCGCGAGGAACTCGCGGGCGACACCGCCGCTGCCGATCCGCGCGCTGCCGCCGAGAATGATCCCACCGTTCACCTGCAAGGCGAGTGTCCGGTAGGCGGATGCCGCCTGGCTGACGCCGATCGATCCGGCGTCGGGCGAGCCACTGGCGGTCAAGCGCCCGACGTTGGACCGATTCGAGATGTACACAATTCGGCCATCCGCTTGCACCCCGATCGCGGTGATGGGA
>CAYVDZ010001072.1:0-2141 GCA_964450575.1 uncultured Opitutus sp. | reverse complement strand
GGTGAGGGATGATGTCAAAGCTTGCCTTCACCTGCGGAGATCCGGCTGGAGTGGGTCCGGAAATCATTGCCGCATGGTTGCAGTCAAATCCGGAGGCGGCCCGCGCCGTCACGGTGATCGGTCCGCCGCGGTGGCTCCAGAATTTGGATACGGAGGCGCGCAAGGTCGCGGTGGGCTTGGAGGACTTTTCGGCGACCTTGGGTGAACCGAGTGGGGAGGGAGCGCTGCTGGCGTGGGCCGCAATGGAGCGGGCGGCAGCAGGCTGCAAAATGGGGGAGTTTGCGGGCGTGGTAACCGGGCCGGTGAGCAAGGAATGGCTGGCGCGAATCGGCTATGAGTTTCCTGGGCAGACGGAATTTTTTGCCGCACGTTGGGGCGGTGAGCCGGTGATGGCGTTCGGGGGAGGAAAATTGCGGGTCGTGCTGGCGACGTGGCATGTGCCGCTTTATGACGTGCCCGGGCTGCTCGGTCCGCATCTGTTGCAACGAACCGTGCACGCCGCTGATGAGCTGGCGCGCATCCTCGTTCCGGCTTCGCATCCGCCGCGAATTGGAGTGTGCGGTTTGAACCCCCATGCCGGCGAGGGCGGACTGCTGGGGCACGAGGAAATCGAGCTTCTGAATCCGGCTCTCGAAAAATTACGGGTGCAGTATCCAGGGCTCTCGCTCTGCGAATCCGGAGACACGCTTTTTGCCCGGCAATTGCGGGGCGAGTTCGATGTCGTGATCGCGTTGTATCATGATCAGGGCCTCGCGCCGCTCAAGGTGATCGATTTCGATGAGTCGGTGAATGTGACACTAGGGCTGCCCCACGTGCGCACCAGTCCTGATCACGGCACCGCCTTTGGGATTGCGGGGAAGGGCATCGCCCGCGCCACCAGTTTTGCGAATGCCGTCGAGGTGGCAAACCGGCTGGTGGCGTTTCGCTGCCGCGGTCAGCCGTCGGCGTGACGATTTCCGCATTCCGTTTCCGGGGATGAGGCCCAAGAACGTTGGGATTAAACGGGATCGCTTTCGCGGAGAGCGATTAGTGATACGTTTTGGGAAATTTGCAGCAACCCAACGCACGCGTGGTCGTCAGGCGGGCGTAACCCTCTTATTCCGCCCTCTCCGCTGATATGCCACATCCTCCCGCCCGCCGTCGTTGGTTTTTGTATACTGTCGTCATTCTGATCTTTGGCGCTGGGGTTTGGTATTTCGGAATGAGGGCGCCGGCCCCGGTGGCGCGGAGCAGCTTCCGATCCAGCAACTCGATGCCGACACCGGTACGGGCGGTCGCGGCCAAGCGCGCGGATCTGCCCGTTTACTTACGGGCGATCGGCACTGTCTCACCGTTTAACACAGTCATTGTCCGCAGTCGCGTGGAAGGGGAGTTATTGAAGCTGGCGTTTATCGAAGGACAGGAGGTCAAGAAGGGCCAATTACTGGCAGAAGTCGATGCGGAGCCGTATCGGATCCGGGTGGCGCAGGTGGAAGCGCAGCTCCGGCAGAATGAGGCGCAGTTGCAAACAGTCCGGAACGATCTCGAGCGCTTCAAACAACTGCATGGCCAGGCTCTCGTGACCCAGCAGCAACTCGAAGCGCAAGGCGCGCTTGTCGCCGAGCGGGAAGCGGCGGTCGCGGCTGACCAGGCGCAGGTCGAAGATGGACGGCGTCAGCTCGCCTACACCAAGGTGGAGGCGCCGATTGCGGGCCGTCTGGGCCTTCGCCAAGTGGATGTCGGCAATCTTGTTCGGCCCGGCGATCCGGGTGGGATCGTCGTGATCAAACAGACGCGGCCGATTGCGGTCTTGTTTACCGTGCCCGAAATTGATCTTCAAAAAGTCGTTGATCCGCTGCGGGCCGGCGAAAGCCTGCGCGTGGAAGCATGGGACCGGAGCGAAGTCAGTCAGTTGGCCACGGGTGTGCTGCGAACGGTCGACAACCAGATCGATCTCGCCACCGGAACGCTGCGGTTGAAGGCGGAATTTCCCAACGAGGACGAGCGTCTCTTTCCCAACCAGTTTGTGAATATTCGTCTGCGCGTGCGGACCGTGAAGGATGCGATCGTCGTACCTGGCGCCGTCGTGCAATTCGGCTCACGCGGCACGTATGTTTTCGTGATCAATGAAAAGAACGAAGCTACGGTGCGCGATGTCGTGC
>CAYVDZ010001071.1:735-2143 GCA_964450575.1 uncultured Opitutus sp. | reverse complement strand
GCCACGGGTAAACGTCGAGGTGTCACCGCTCTTCGGATACGACGAAGATTCGTTCGCTCAGGCTTGGCAGAAGCTTTCGCCGAAGCCCGAAGTTCGCGAAGGTATGTACTTGGAGTGAGCGGGCGGCGATCGGAGGTGGTGGTGCGTTCGAGTCGGATGCACAGTGAGTCGGATGCACAGTTCTCCTTGGGGCCGCGGCCGCATTCGGCTGATTGAGGTGGAGCGGTACTTTTTCGAGGTGGAGCGGCTTGTCCCCAAGCCGCTGGATCGAAACAGTCGGAGGGAAATAACTACACCTGCTTCGCAGCGCGTTGGGGACAACACGCTCCACCTCGGAAAAGTGACACCGGCATTCCTGCCGGTGCGTTCGAGTCAGATGCACAGACAGGAATGTCGGTGTCACGCCGCGCCGTAATCGAACCGCAGCGGGCGCACGAATAGGGGAATGTTTCCGTCGTGACCCGTATTTCGTCCTGTCTAAACGCCGGCACGTTGATCTAAAATTCGATCCACCTTATGCCTATACTCGATCGCATTCACGCTGCTGTTCAAGCCGGCCACCTGCTCCCGAGCACCGGGGAAAACCTGAGGGCGTTTCTCGGGGCGCAGCTGCCCACGTGGGCGGAGCAGAGTATTGCGGAACTGGTGGCGCAGTCCGCCTGGGGCGAGCTCAACGATCGTTTCTACCGGTTTCTCGAGTTTGGCACCGGTGGGATGCGCGGCCGGACGATCGGGGTAAAAACGGCGCAGGCCGAAACCGGCACGTTGGATGAACGCGGGTCGCCCGAACACGCGGCGATCGGCAGCAATATGCTCAACGACTTCACCCTCATTCGAGCGGTGATCGGGCTCCATCGCTATACGGCGAAGATTCTGGCGCAGAAGGCCGGGGCGGCCCAGCCCAAGCTCGTGATCGCGCACGACGTGAGGCACTTCTCCCGGCATTTCACGGAGCTGGCGGCCTCAACGTGGACGCAACTCGGTGGGCAGGCTTACATCTTTGACGGGCCGCGCCCGACGCCGCAATTGAGTTTCGCGGTGCGCTGGTTGCAGGCGCACGCGGGCATTGTGATTACGGCCAGTCACAATCCGCCGCACGACAATGGATTCAAAGCGTACTTCGATGACGGCGCTCAGGTGGTGCCGCCGCACGACAAGGGCATTGTCACGGAAGTGAACGCCGTGCCTCTAAGTGAGCTCGCGCGTTTTCTAGCCCCGAAGCTCGCGGGCGTGACCACCCTCGGGCGAGACGCGGATGTCGCGTATCAGGTCGTCGCCGCCAAGGCGGTGCTGGATCCCAAGGTGTTCAAGCAGGTGAAACTGAAAGTCGTGTTCACCAACATTCATGCGACGGGTTCGGTGCACGCTTTGCCCTTGCTGCAGGACGCGGGCTGCGAGGTCCTGGCGG
>CAYVDZ010001071.1:0-725 GCA_964450575.1 uncultured Opitutus sp. | reverse complement strand
CCTGCCGGTGCCGGAACAACTGGAATTCGATGCGCGCTTTCCCACGGTGAAATCGCCGAATCCGGAAAACGCCGAGGCGTTGGCGCTCGCTGTTGCGCTGGCGGAAAAAGTAGCGGCTGACGTCGTGCTCGCGACGGATCCGGACGCCGACCGCATGGGCTGTGCGGTCCGCAACCGGAGTGGGGGAATGGAACTGCTCACCGGCAACCAAATCGGCGCGCTCCTGGCAGAGTATCGGCTAATGAAATACAAGGAGCTGGGTTGGATCCCGCCGGAGGGATCGCAACGCGCGGCCATCGTGAAGACATTTGTGACCACGCAGCTGCAGGATGCGATCGGCCGCGGGCACGGCGTGAAAGTCATCAACACCCTCACGGGCTTCAAGTGGATCGCGGCCAAAATGCGTCGCTACGAAGATGAGTTGCGCCAGGCGATGGGCGCGGGATTCGATTACGACGCCACGCCATTTGCCCAGCGAGCCAAGCTGCTGCAACAGCACAGCACTTTCTACGCGTTTGGCTGCGAGGAGAGTTACGGCTATCTGCCCAATGACTACCTGCGCGACAAGGACGGCAATTCGGCGTGCCTGATGTTTGCGGAGGTCTGCGCGTGGGTGAAGGCGCGAGGTCTCACCGTGCCGGAATACCTCGACGAAGTGTTCCTGCGTTACGGCTTCTACCTCGAAGGCGTGATCAATATCTATTACGAGGGCGCGAGCGGTAACG
>CAYVDZ010001070.1:0-2146 GCA_964450575.1 uncultured Opitutus sp. | reverse complement strand
GGCCCGTCCACCGCCGGCTCCGCCACCGCTGAAAAACTGCTCGAAGAAATCACTGAAGCCTGTGCCGCCAAAATGGACCTCCGGTTCCGGCGCACCGGCACCGCCGGTCCACCGGCGATACTTTTCACCGAACGGCGCCCCGGCGGCGCGACCGCCCGACTCCCAATCCGCCCCGAGTTCATCGTATTTCTTCCGCTTCACCGGGTCGCTCAAGACCTCGTTGGCCTCGTTGATCTCCTTGAATTTCGCCTCCGCGGTCGTCTTGTCCTTCGCGATGTCGGGGTGGTACTGACGCGCCAAGGCCCGAAACGCCTTCTTGATCTCATCGGGGGTAGCGTCGCGCTTGAGCCCGAGAACCGCATAATAGTCTTTAAAATCGACCGCCATGATCGTGATGCCGCTACCGCTGTTGAAATGCTGTGACCGCTGCTCGTGCGCGCTGAACAACTACGTGACCCTGGATTGACCTGACGGTTCGCAATGGACCACGAGATTCGGCACTTATGGCACTCGAAACTGCGCTTAGAAGCGCGGGGAACGTGGCTTAAAAGATGGCAACGCGTTCCCGGGCCCGCGTGCCGAATCGAGTCTGATTCCGATGGAGTGGAGGCCGCCGCGCGATTCCATCCGGGCCTCCCTCCCAAAAAACCCCGCGATGGTTGCCGCAATTTCACCAAAACTCGACGCCGGCATACTAGGCGATTGCCACCGGATTAGTTTAGGATGGTAATTCGCTTCCCCTCTCGTCCGCTTCCCTTTGCCGTCCCATACTATTGTGGCCGGCCCCCTGTTTCGACCATGCCGAAAACCTCCGTCCGCGATCTCAAAACGATCAAGTCCAACGTGAAAGGCCTCGTGGAAGGCTCCCTCGCCGATACCGGCGGGCTCCTGCGAGTCGCACCGTGCTGGGTGCCCCGCTCCTTTCTCCAACCAGGCAAACGCCTCAAACTGCACCCGGACGATCTTTACGCGTTCGGCCTTAACCGGGGCGGCATCGACGAACGTTGGTTCTCCTCGACCACGCCCGCCGCCAACGATAACCGCACTCCCGACGAGGGCCTGAGCTACGTCGTCGTCGGCGGCAAACGCTTCACGCTCCAACAAGCCGTCGAAGAATGCGGCGCCACCTTGATCGGCTCATCGATCTGGAAGAAATACAAGAAGTGGCCGGTGTACTCAAAGTTCTTCGACAACATGGGGCCGATCCCGCATCACATGCACCAGTCGGCCAAGCAGGCCAAGCTGGTCGGCCTGGAAGGAAAGCCGGAGTCGTACTACTTCCCGCCCCAGCACAACAACGTCGGAAACAACTTCCCCTATACCTTTATGGGCCTCGAGCCAGGCACCACGAAAGCGCAGGTCCGGAAGTGTCTCGAAAACTGGAACACGGGTGACAACGGCATCCTCGATTTGTCCCGCGCCTATCGGCTGAAACCCGGCACCGGCTGGCTCATCCCGCCGTGCGTGCTTCACGCTCCGGGCTCGCTCTGCACGTATGAACCGCAGTGGGGTTCCGATGTGTTTGGCATGTATCAATCCCTCGTCGAAGGCCGCGAAGTGCCATGGGCGCTGCTTGTGAAAGACATGCCGAAGAACAAGCACAAGGACCTCGACTTCATCGTTGAACAGCTGGACTGGGAAGGAAACACGGACCCGAATTTCAAGGATAACCATTATCTCGAGCCGGTTCCCGTCGAAGGTTCCTGCGGCGAAGGCTATACCGACCGCTGGATTGTATACGGCAAGGTAAAGGGTGAGCAACTTTTCACCTCCAAGGAGCTCACGCTCGAGCCCGGTGCCAAGTGTGTCATCAAGGATGGCGGCGCCTACGGTCTCATCACCGTTCAAGGCAAAGGCCGGATGAACAACCTCACGCTCGACTGCCCGAAGCTGATCCGTTTCCACGATCTCACCGAAGATGAAGTGTTCTGCACCGAGGACGCCGCGAAGGCGGGTGTCACGTTCGAAAACACCAGCGAAGTCGAGCCGTTGGTGGTCCTCCGCTACTTCGGCCCCGAAGTCCACCCCGACGCCCCCGCGATGGGAGCCTACAAGAACCTGAAGTAAATCGAACGCGGGACCACTGGCCCGCCAAACGAATTTCCCCAAGCACGGCAGGCCCAGCGGCCCGTCCCCCCGTTTACCC
>CAYVDZ010001069.1:0-2149 GCA_964450575.1 uncultured Opitutus sp. | reverse complement strand
ACCGTGTGGATCGAAGTTCCAGACGAGTGCGTCGGCTCGATCATGCAGAATCTGGCAAACCGCAAAGGTCTGCTGACGAACATGGAGAAGCATCCGCATTCGACCATGCTCGAAGCCACGATCACGACTCGCGGTCTGATCGGTATGGAAATCGATGTCGTCAACGCCACCAGCGGTCGCGGCGTACTCAGCCATTTATTTAAGGAATACGGCCCTTACGCCGGCGAAGTGCTCACCCGGATCACCGGTACGCTCATCGCCACGGAAGCCGGCGAAACCACGACCTACGCGCTGCTCATGGTGCAGGAACGCGGCAAGCTCTTCGTCAGCCCTGGCGAGCAGGTGTATGAAGGCATGATCGTCGGCGAAAACCCACGCAACGAAGACATCGCCTGTAACGCAGTGCGCGAAAAGAAGCTCACCAACTTCCGCTCCCAAGGTGATGGTGTCGCAACCGGCCTCACGCCCGCCTCGAAGCTGTCCCTCGAACGCGCGATCGAGTACATCGCGAGCGACGAGTTCGTCGAGGTCACGCCCAAGAGCCTGCGTCTGCGCAAGCGGATCCTCAGCAACGGCGCGCGCCAAAAGGCCGCGAAGTCCGGAAAGCAATAAGGCGGAGGAAAATCGGAAAATTGAGAAAGCGGGAAAGCGGAAAACTCGGAAAACGCCCATGCGGCGCTGACGATCTTTTTCGCTGACTCTCTTTTTTTCTCTCAAGGCCGCTCATTCGAGCGGCCTTTTTTATTTCATAACGGCAAGCCAGGCGGACGCTCGGGGAAGATAGCTTGGAGTGACAACCGCCAGTGACGTCCACCCGGCCCAGGGAGGCAGTGTGTACGCGCACGCCCGGGACGGCGCCGGCCCTTCCGCAAATCAAACGATGCGCAACGCGACCGCTACAGCAGCTCTTTCGGCAACTGCGCCACGACCTGCTTGATATTCTGCACCGCATCCCGGTGACACACCAGAATCGCATCCGCCGTCTCCACCACCACGAGATCTTTTACCCCGCACAGCGCGATGCGCCGGCCGTTACTGACCGCGATGTTGTTAGTTGACGCCACCGTCGTCACCGGACCACGGAGCGTATTGCCCGACGGATCGGGCGGGAGATGCTTCGGCAGTGCCGTCCATAGCCCCGCATCATCCCAATCGAATTGAGCCGTCATTACTTCCACCGCGGCCGCCTTTTCCATAATCGCATAATCGAGCGATACCTTCGGCTCGAGCGTGGGAAAAACCTCCTCGATATAAGCCCGCGCCGCGGAGTCCGCACCAGGAGAAGGCTTCTGCCCCACACCCGCACTCGGATGCGCCGCGGGAAATTCGCGGATGAATTTCGCCAGCCCGGGCGCATGCTTTTCCGCCTCCGCCAGGAAGACTTCCGCCCGCCAGACGAACATCCCGGCGTTCCAGAGAAACTTTCCACTGTCGACGTAGTGCTGAGCCGTCGCCGCATCCGGCTTTTCCACAAATCGTTTTACGCGGCGAAATCCGCCCGTCTCGCCGCCTCGATCCACTTCCTCGCCCAGTTCCAGATACCCGAATCCAGTTGCCGGATACGACGGCGAAATCCCGAAAGTAATCAGCGCGTCCGTCCGGGCCGCACGCGCTAGCGCCGCACCAATCTGCTGCCCGCACCGGGCAGCATCATGAATCAGCGCATCCGCGGACAACACCGCCATCACGCCCTTGGGATCGCGAGACCGGACCAGCGCGACGGCCAGAGCCGCGGCTGGGGCGGTGTCACGCTTGGCCGGTTCGGCGATGACTTGTTCCGGCGGCAGCATGGGCAGGGCGGCCCGGGTCGCTTCCAGCTGAACCTCATTCGTCAGAACAAAGATATTCGTATGCGGCACGACGCCCGCGAGCCGATTCACCGTTTCCTCGATCAACGTCGTTTCGCCAAAAAGCTTTGTCAGCTGCTTCGGGCTCCGCGCCCGGCTCATGGGCCAAAAGCGTTCCCCACTGCCACCCGCCATGATACACGCGTAGAAACCCGGGTCTTCGTTCATCATCAGGTTCTCCCCTCCTCGATCGAAAGCGCCAAGTGCAAAGTTCTGGAGCTGGCTGGAGCCGTCGGGGAAGTTTCAAGGGTCATGACGCGAATCGCGAATAGAGCGTTCGAAATGTCGTCGAAGTCGACGGG
>CAYVDZ010001068.1:0-2151 GCA_964450575.1 uncultured Opitutus sp. | reverse complement strand
GGATGGCGTCGTCGTGTTCGCGGGCGATGGTCGGCAGCCGCATCGCGCGGAGCAGGAGCGGCAGACTGGCGGCGCTCATGAGGCCACCCCCTCGACCCACTCGGGGCTTTGAACCTGTCGAAACGGCTCTTCGATAAGGGCGTCGTAAGAGGCCAGTTCTGGTGTGAAGGCCGCGAGGGCCGCGGCCTGAACCGGAACGGGTTGTCGTAATTGTTTATCAATTACGTCAGCCAGTGGTGGCGCGCCCTCGCGCAGCAGGGCACCGAGCTGGTCCGCGACGCCATCTTCGCCGAACTCGGCGGCGAGTTGCAGGAGACGGAGGTAGCGGGCGCTGGCCGTGCGTTCGTCGAGCGCGTGGAGCCGATCGTAGGCGTGGCGGAAGACCGGACGCGGGAACAACTCCTCACGATAGAGATACCGGGCGAAGGCGCCAGGCTTCTGCACGAGGGAAGCGATCACGTGCCGGTAGTCGATGCGCGGCTCGCGGCCGGTGGAACGCGGATAAGAGGCGACTTCTTCGCGCCGGTAAAGGAAGCGCACGGTGTCTTCGGTCAGTTGGGCCTGCACGAAGGCGCCGATGAAACGGGCTGGCACCGAATACGCGCAATCACGCACCCGCGCGGTCGAATAGCTCGAGACGCGCACCGTCACTTCCTCGCTCTCGGGAAAACGCGTCGGCGGCAGCGCACGCAGGAGGGCGCGTTCCTCGGCGAGTTTGGGCGCGCGCAACGTGTTGGCGCCGCGGCACACGCCGGCCACGAACTCGGCGTAGGCCATGGAGGACGCGAAGTCGCGGCTCTGGCGCAGGATCAACTGGTTTTTGAGCCGCCGCTTGAGGACGCCCTGCGCGGCTTCGACGTCGCCGTTTTGATTGGGACAGGCGACCCCGATCGTGCGGGGCGCGAGACCGAGATGCGCGCACAACGACACGTAATCGAGATTGAACCCGCGGCGACTCTCGCCGCGTTTCAGTTGATGCGTCGCGGTCGAACTCTGATCGGTTTGGGAGAATCGCGGCACGCCGCCCAAGGCCCAGAGCGAGGCTTGCAATCCGCTTTTGAGCGAAAGCGCCGATTCCGAGCGGCACGGGATCGCCCACTCCCAGTTGGAATACGGGAGCACCGAGTGGCAGAGCAGGTGGGGGAACGCTTCACCCGCGATGGTCACCACCAGTTCGTTCGCGTTAGTCCAATCCGTCTGGATACACTCGGCCGGCGCGTGGCGCTGGGCGAAGAACACCTCTTTCGGCGGTCCATGCCGGCGCAGCCACTCGGCCACGCGACGTTGAAACGTGCGCAGCGCCTTGCCGTCCACCTGGCCGGGATGCGCCGCGATCAGATGCTCGAAGAGCGCCTTCGCTTCGACCTCCGGGCTCGCTTCGAGCCAGCGCTCGGTTTCCGTCCAGATGTCCTTCAACGGGTCGCCGCGCGTGCGCCACGTATGCGGCTGCTTCAGCACTTCCGGCCCGGTCTGCGCGGCGACATAGCGTCGCGCGGTCTCACGGTGCATCCCCGCCTTCATGGCCGCGCGCTCGAGCGCGCCGCCGGATTGATAGTCTTTCATTAGTCGTCGATACTGCTGCTCGGTAATCATGGGACCCGCGAAAAGGTCCGAGCTTACCGCTCTCGCAGACCGACGAGCGCTAAAAACCTCGTCCGAACGGACGCCGGTCTTTAATTGTCGTCGTGGCGGGGTCTAATTGTCGCTGGGGGCTTTGATGGTTTTCTCCGTTCCGTACACAATGATTTTACTCTACAGCTGACATTTTTGTGGGTGAGATAACCTCCGGAGGTCGCTCACTCTTCCTCGAACTTAAATGTTATCACGTAGGCGAGCCCCTGTTCAATAGGCGCACCATCAATCATGGCGGGTCGGAAACGAGCCTTGCGGATCGAATCGATCACAGTCTGCTTGAAGTAATTTCCATTCGTCTCGGCCGTGACGCGCACATCCTTCGTTGTGCCATCCGTCGCGACCGTGAACTGGACGGTGACGGAGCCCTCCTGGCCCGCGGCCACAGCGGCTCGCGGATACTTTGGTTTCGCAAATTTTAACGGCTTCACGGGACGGCCGGTGGCAACATCGCGGAACTCGGTTGTCCCTCGTGGCGCGTCACCGAACGGAGGAAGAGGCTCGCCCTCCTTCGGCCCC
>CAYVDZ010001067.1:0-2151 GCA_964450575.1 uncultured Opitutus sp. | reverse complement strand
GAGACCGTCCAATTCATGTTTCGCTCCCGCAGTTTCTGCCGCCACGCGTAACTCGCGAAGGCATCGGTGACCAAGGAGTCTTTGCCGCTGAACGCGTTCGCCACATCAAACGTGCCGGCTCTTTCCGGGTAGCCGATGGCGGGAGCTTCCCGCCAGCGCGCACTCCCGCCGACGCGCGTGCCTTTCAACGGGCCCTGGTCGAAGGCGTAGCTCCCGACCATGTTCACCAGCCAATTGGTGCCGCGGAGCCGGGCACCGCCGACCTGGGCCTCGTGGTAGTTCAACCGGCGCTCTATGCCTGTGATATAGGTGCCGATGGTCCGCGTGGCATTGAACGTGGAGTTGGCGATGAGCGACGTGATGGCGGCATCGTCACGGATGGGTTTGACGTATTGCTCATACCACGGGCGGGTGAATTTGTAGGTGCTGTTCAAATTCGAATCGTTGTAGGAGACATTGAGCATGACGCGCAGTTGTTTGGTGGGATTGACCGTCGCCTCCAATTCATAGCCTTCGGTCAAATCCGACTCGACGTCCGACCAGAGGCCGTTGCCCGGATAATCGGCGAAGCGAAGGGCCCCGGCGACCTTGCTGCCAAATCCGTTGAGCACCATGCCTTCGAGGTATCTCTCAACATAACCGTTCTGCCGGGCCATCTCGATGCCGATGGCGCCATCCCGGAGCGGGTTGGAAACGCGGTTCACGAGCTCGTTGTTGAAATAATTGAGTTTCAGGATCACGCGGTCGCCGAAGAAGAAACCGCGCAGCCCGAGATCGTAGCCCAGGCCCTCTTGATTGGGCAGCGTCCGATTGTTGATGTCATAGTTGGTGCCGCCGGCGCCCACGGTGTTCGTGGCCGTGTTGGCAAAGACATCGAGCCACTTCGTGACTTTGACCACGGCGCCGTAATTGGTGTTGGTGACCGACGACTCGGTCGCCGGGGCAAACGCCCCCTGTCCCTTGCCCAGGAACAGCCGGGTGACGGGATCCTGCGCGAAAACGAAATTTTTCGAGCTGATATCGTCGCGGCGGATGCCTCCGGTAAGAATTAAACGCCGGGAGAACAATTCCCACTGGCCGATCGCCGCGTAGGACTTGGTGGTTTCGGGCGCGTAGACGGGATTCAAGCGGTGCAAAAAGGCTGACGAGACGGTGGGGATGACACTCCCCGGAACCGCTGGATTGCCCGTTTGCTCGATCCGGGCCTGGCTCGGGACGAAAGCCGGAAACGTCACCGGCTGGCCCGGTGTGAGGTAGTAGCGCCGGCGAATCTGATTCTGCGTGTCCGCCAGAACACCCGAAGCCAGCACCGAGGTCGTTGTCATTTCCACCGGCTGCTGAAAGTAGCTGTCCACATTCCGGTAGTAATGAAAAGCCATCGCCGTGAACTTGCCGAAATCAAGACCCTTGATCGGCTCGATCCGACGCAGGTCGAATTGCCGGGTCAGGGTCGCACGATACTGTTTCATGGTCGTGCGACGATTCTGCAGCGTGCTGTTGGACTCGACGTAAGGAGTCCCGAAATAGGGGTTGAGCGGTTTGGTGGGATCGGGGTTGTTCGCCGCCAACTGGGTGGGCAGATAGTAATTGTTGTCGATAAAGACCTCGTAGTCTCCTCGCGAGATCGGCTGCCAATCCTCATTTTTCCCCGTCTCGTAGGCTCCGGCCAGTTCGAAGAAGGTTTTTTTCAGAACCTGCTGCTGCCAAGACGCCGAAAATTTGTCGTAGGTCGTGTCAAAATAGTCCGAGGGCCCGGAGACGATGGTGTCCAACGGGAAGCTCACTCCCGGCACGGTGGTCGCATTCGAGATGCTGGTCTGGTTTTGGGTCAGGCCGTTGACGAAAGCCTCCGAACCCCTCGATTTTAAATTCCAGTTCTGCACGCCCAACTGCGGAGCGTTCATCACGTAAACGAGATAATTGGTCGTCGAGAATCCTTGGGAAACACCGGGGATGATATTCCGGGCGGCATTGCGGGCCGCCGTGGTGCCGGATTGAACCAAGGCCCGGTCGATCGTATTCGCTTTCTGGAGCGGGGTCCGGGGATCGTTCAACCACGCCGACACGCTGTCATAGGCCAGGTAGGGCCGGGGATTCAGCTCGTCGATCCGGCCGGTCTCCGCATTGACGTTGATCGTCGCGCCCTTGAAG
>CAYVDZ010001066.1:766-2153 GCA_964450575.1 uncultured Opitutus sp. | reverse complement strand
CGTAGAGGCTGACCCCGGGGAATAGTTTATACATCGCCGCGTATTGGCCGAGAGTGCGGCGCGGCGGCGTGGAGGAACCCGAAGAAAGCAACGGGGCGCCGACGTAGGAAGGTCCGCGCTGCTTGATCGAACTGGATCCCTCGATATTCTCGACGCGAACCCCGCCGAGCAGGGAAAATCGGCCGTCAAGAAACTCGACCAGATCGATAAGGTAGGCGGCCTGCCGCTCCTGCGCACCGACCCGGTTCTGGACGAAGAAATTGAAGTCGGTCCCGGTCATGTTGTTGTTCGTCGTCCTGCCATTCCAGACCGCCGTGCCGTTCATGATGGAGGCCGGGCTGCCCAGGAAATAATCGTCCGGAAAGACCGGGGCGCGGCTGATGGGAAATTTGAGGTCCGTGTCGCGGAACAGCTCGAAGCTGTCCATCGACTTCTGCCAAAGGTGGCCGAGCACCATCTGGTTCTTGATCGAACTCACGGAGAAGCGCGCACTCAGGTCAGTCTGGATGGTCGAATTTCGCTGCGTGATCCAGCGCAGCGCGCCTTGCTGGGTGATGTAGCCCGGGGTGGCCGCAGTCTCGATTGATCCGATACGCTGGTAGTTGAAATTGGTGTGGTGCCAGTAAATGCCGACTGATCGCAGGGAGATCTGCGGCGTGAAGGCGTGCTCGAACGTCGTGGTCAGCACCTTGTTCATGCTGCGGATTTGGGCGTTCGGTGGTTCCGGATTGTAGGACTTCGGCACGTCCGCATAACTTGGGCTGGCCCGCAGCCGAGAAAAGACATCCGCCGGAATGCGGCGCTGAAGTCCGGCGACATCGATGATCCCGGCAAAGCGGGGATCCGTGATCGGCACGCTGGCTAGGGCGGCGATCGCCTCGGGATGACCGTAATTGATATGATGCTGGTAGGTGTATTGCAGCGTGAGGCTGGTGTTCTTCCGATAAATAAACGAGAGCATCGGGTTGACCACATCCTCCTCGATACGCTGGTTGAACAGGTGCGTGTCGCCGCGGTGATACTGCCCCGTGAGGCGGTAGAAGATCATCCAATCCTTGAGTTTCAGCCCCGGCACCGGGCCGTTAAAATCATACATGCCGCGCCTCGTGTCGTAACTACCGTAGAACAACTGGACGCTGTTTTTCCGTGCCCCGGTGGGCTTCTTGGTGATCGTGTTGACGACACCGCCGGCGGTGCCTTGGCCGTAGAGCAAGGCGCTCGGTCCCTTCATCACCTCCACCCGGTCCACGAGGGAGCTGGGAGTATTGAATCCGCCGCCGGGCGTGCCGACGCCGTCGCGAAAGGTCGCGCCGGCGGTGAAGCCGCGGATCGAGAACACGTTCGCGCTGAAACCCTCGGAATTCACCCCCGCAGTATACTGTAGCGC
>CAYVDZ010001066.1:0-756 GCA_964450575.1 uncultured Opitutus sp. | reverse complement strand
GAGGCTGAAGGCGTTGATGTCCGTCATGAACTCGGACGTGACGACGTTGAGTGAAAGCGGCAGATCGATGATGGCTTTGTTGATGCGCGTCGCGCTGATAGCGTTGGCCGCATAGTAGCCGACATCGTTGCTCGAGCTCACCGTGAAAGGGCTCAACGCGATCACCTCATCCGCCGGGGGCGGCGGGGCGGCTTCCTGGGCTTCCAAGGCGGGGGTGGCGAGCAGGCCGAACACAAACGCGGCACAGCTCAGAATACTGGATTTCTTCATGGGGCTCTTCGGGTTGGACGGGTTGGTGGTTACTGATAGCATATATAGAAGATCTAATTTTAGGGTCTGTCTGGGAGTGGTTTATGGAAAATGAGGTCAAGGGAACAAGTTTCAGCGCGCGCGAAGCGGTGGCGCTGCATCGGAGCAGGGGTAGGGGTAAGGGTAGGGGCATGGCATAACTTCAGTTCATTTCTGGGGCTCAGTGTTCGCGGAAATCCAGGTCGGGATGATGTTCTCTGTAGGCACCGATGGTGGGCTTTAGGTCGTCGACGGCGATGAAGAGGACGTTGGGGCGCGCGGGAGTGTCGGCGGCAGAGGCAGCAGCGCAGGCGACAAGGGAAAGAACGAAGCGGCAGAGCATGGGAAATTATTGGGTCTTCGGGAGGACGCGGTGCGTGGTGGCCCAGGTGTTCCACGCGGTGGTGAGTTCGTTGAGACGCGCGGGTTGGGCGGGGGATTGGTCGCGGGGTTCGGTGGGGTCGGCGG
>CAYVDZ010001065.1:0-2158 GCA_964450575.1 uncultured Opitutus sp. | reverse complement strand
GCCCACCCACGCGACCGCCGCCGAACGACCGATGGTCGCCATCGAACCTTTGTCCCAATACTTGAACGGCGGGCGCGCGGCGCGCGGCGCACCGTTACGAATTTCGTCCTTGATGATCTTGCCGACATGAACGCCCATTTGCATCGCCGCCGGTGAAACGCCGGGCACGGGTTTGCCGTCCGCCTGCGGCACGAAAGCCATATCGCCGATGGCGAAAACATCGGGCTGGCCGGGTAGGCTCAAATCGGGATTCACTTTCACGCGCCCGGCGCGATCCAGTTCCACGTCGAGTTTTTTGGTCAGCGGCGTCGCGGCCACGCCCGCTGCCCAGAGAATGTTCGCCGCGCGGATGATTTCGCCGCCGACCAGTTCCACTTCGCCGTCGCGAATGGTTTGGACCTTGGTCGAGGTGCGAACTTGCACGCCAAGTGCCTCGAGCTGGCGTCGGGCGCTGGCCGAAAGGTCGGGCGGGAATAATCCGAGAACGGCCGGCGAGCCTTCGAGGAGAATGATCCGCGCCTGTGTCGGATCGATCCGCCGGAAGTCGCGGTTCAGCACGGTGCGCGTCAGTTCGGCAAACGCGCCGGCCAGTTCCACGCCGGTCGGCCCGCCGCCGACCACGACGATGGTGAGCAACTGGTCGTGCTCGGCGGTGTCGGCGGCGTTCTCCGCCTGCTCGAACGCCAACAGGATTTTGCTGCGGATGCGCAACGCGTCGTCGAGCGTTTTCAGGCCGGGCGCAAATTCCTCCCATTCCGGATGGCCGAAGTAACCGGTCTGGCCGCCGAGCGCGAGCACGAGGTAATCGTAGGGGAGGACGTGCTTGGCGAGCAGAACGTTCTTCTGCGTGAGATCAAACCCGGTCACCCGGTCGAGCAATACGGTGATGTCCAGACGTTCGGAGAGGATGGCGCGAATCGGCTGCGCAATATCCGGGGCGGAAAGGCCGCACGCCGCGACCTGATACAACAGCGGCTGAAACAGATGGTGATTCGTGCGATCGATAAGCGTGATCCGAACGTCGTCCGATCGGAAGTTCTGGCAGAACGCGAGTCCGCCAAAGCCCGCTCCGACCACCACGACATGTTTTTTAAGATCCGACATTTTGTTTGGTTCGGGCAGAAAACAATCGGAAACGCCCTCGTTGCGCGAGCGCCCTGACGACGCGTCGCTTTCAGGACCGGGTGGCCAAATTGTCGTCAACGTCTCGGCGCGGCCACCAACGACAGCTCGCGTGCGATTCACCGCGGTTTCAGGCAACCGATCGGCTTTTCACTTTAGCAGCGCAGGCGTATATCGTGAATCGCACGCAGAGCCAGAGGGAAAGGATGCTCGGCACCCAAAGACCAACGAAGACGCCATACTCGCGGTTGACGAGAAACCACAGACTGACCGCCGCCAGAGAACTGACAAACGCGGCGAACAGGAACAGGTAGTCCGGTTTTTTAAATATAATACGCGGTTCTAGTTTTGGTTGGTGGCAAAGTGGACGGAGGATTTTGCTCTCCGCCCGTGGCTTGAATTATTTCGGCATCAGCACGCTATCAATGACGTGGATCACGCCGTTGCTCGCCGCGACGTCGGTCTTGGTGACCTTTGCGTGGTTCACGGTCACATGACCATCGGCAACTTTGATATCGAGTTCCTGACCGTTCACCGTTTCGGCTTTCATCGTCTTGACGTCGGCGGCCATGACTTTACCGGGCACAACGTGATAGGTCAGGATGCCGGCGAGTTTGGCCTTGTTCTCCGGTTTGAGCAGATCCTCCAAAGTGCCTTGTGGCAGTTTGGCAAAGGCTGCATCTGTCGGCGCGAAGACGGTGAAGGGCCCAGGACCTTGCAGGGTTTCAACCAGTCCGGCGGCTTTGATCGCCGTCACGAGGGTGGAGAAATTTCCCGCACCGGAAGCCACGGCGACAATGTCCTTTCTAGAGGTGGAATCCGCTTTTGCGCATCCGCCGCAGACCGCGGTTATCGCGAGCGCGATCAAGGGAAGGAGACGATTCATTTTCATAGTTGGTATTGTTGGTTTGTTTTTGTTTTCACGATTCGCGTGAGTGAGAAGCTTAGGTTCTCGCGACAAATCCCGCTATGGGGTGTAAACCTACTGGAAGTTGGCGGCCACGTGAAGGCGGGGGATCCCTTGTTCACCATCGAC